>JBIQMD010000275.1:0-3576 GCA_044463725.1 Truepera radiovictrix | reverse complement strand
CGAGTACACTGCCAGAAGGAACCTCCAAGTCTCAACTAGCCTGAACCAGTGCAACCCCTTGACGAATACCGCATACAGGTGTATCTTGAGGATATCGAACGCGCGAGAGCGCGTTTTATTGTTGCCTCCACCTTGTGCACCCTGGTCTTGCGGTTGCCAGCCGCAGCGACCTCATGCCGCACCAGTAACTCGGCCTCGCGCTTAGCCCCTCCCCTTGAACTCCTCGAACTCGTGCTTCCAAGACGAAGCCACCTTCGCCCAGGCTGCGCTCGCCGCCTCTAGGGACATGGCGCCGTCGACCACCGCTCGCACGCTCGCGTCGCCTGCAAGCCAATCAACCAGGTAGCCGGTCACAGGTTCGTGCCAAGGCTCACCAGCGCCTGGTAGCCTGCTCCACGGTTTGTCGGCTGCTTGCACCCATGCGAACTCGCTGGGGTGCTGCGTGCGTATGTGGCCCAACAGCGTAATCACCGCTTCGAGTGGCCTCAGCAGCGCCCGATCTGTTACGTGCAGCTGCACCCCGTGGCACAGCTTGCCTGCGTGCGTATCAGTGCGCGGCACGTAGCTCACGGGGCGGAACAGCAAGCCGGGAAGCTCGAGCTCATTCAGCTGCCGCGCCAAGTCGTAGCCGTCCAGCCACGGGGCGCCCAGGAGTTGGAACGGCAGTGTCGTACCACGGCCCTCGTTCAGGTTCGTGCCCTCGAGCAGCACCAGGCCGGGGTACAGCGCCACGGCGTCGGGGCTGGGCAGGCCGGGCGATGGCGGAACGAAGACGTCATTCGCCACGCCTGCCGGACCCGCGCCAGCCGACGATGGCGCCACCACCAGGTCAACGTCAACGCCGCGCACCCCCCAAGCCACGACCTCGCCCAGGGTGCGGCCATGTTGGAACGGCACGTCGAGGTAACCGAGGAACGAACGGCGAGCCGGGTCCAGCGCCGGCCCGTCGACCCACGGCCCGAGCAGACTCGGCCGGTCGCACAGCACCACGCGTGTACCTGCCTCAGCAGCGGCCTCGCACACGAGCGCGGCCGTGGCGGCGTACGTGTAACAGCGCACCCCCACCTCGCGAACATCGATGATCACGGCGTCGAGGTCTGCGAGGAGGTCGGGCGCGGGCCTGCGGCGCGGCCCATACAAGCTATGTAAGGCCAGTCCCGTGCGCGGGTCGCGCCTGTCGCCGATCGGGGTGGCGTCGTCCTCGTAGCCGCTCCAGCCATGTTCGGGCGTGAGGAGCGCGACGAGGTCGATGTCCGGGTGGTTCCGCACCGCTTCGAGAGTGGGGCGCCCGTTAGACGCCAACGACGCTTGATTGGCTAGTAACGCCACCTTGCGGCCCTCGAGGAAACGCCCGGGGGTGGCCAGCAGCGCGTCGATTCCCAGCTGCATCAGCCCTTCACCGCCCCCGCCGTCAACCCTTCTATGAACTGCCTCGACATGATGAGGTAGACGACCAGCAGCGGCAGGCTCGCTAGCACCATGCCGCTGAAGACGAGGCTCCAGTCGATCAGGTGCTGGCCGAAGAAGATCTGCATGCCAAGCGGGATGGTCTTCCAGGTGTTGGAGGTGAGGAACAGGAGCGGGAAGAAGAAGTCGTTCCACCACGGCACCACGTTGATGATGATCACGGTCGCCAGACCGGGTTTGACCAACGGCAGCATCACCCGGTAGAAGGTCTGCCACTCTGTGCAGCCGTCGATGCGGGCGGCGTCCTCCAGCTCACGCGGCAAGTTGCGGAAGAACACGGATAGCAGGAATACCGCCATGGGCGTGCCGGAGGCGGCGTAGGTGAGGATCAGCGCGAACGGCGTATCGAGGAGCCCTAAGTCGCCCATGAGCAGGTAGAGCGGCAGGATGCCAAGGCGGATGGGGATCATGATGCCCGCCAGGAAGAAGATGAAGAGCGGCCCTCGCAACCTGAAGGAGTAACGGGCGAGGGCGTAGGCGGCGGGTGCAGCCGTGGCCACCAGCAGGAGCGCCGAGGCGCCTGTGATGATCACGCTGTTGCGCAGGTAGGTGCCGAAGTGCGCTCGCTCCCACACGGTGCGGAAACCCTTGAGCGTGAACTCGGCGGGCAGGCCGAACGGGTTCTTGAAGATCTCTGGGGTGGTCTTGAAGGCCGTGAGCAGCATCAGCGCCACGGGATAGAGGAACACCAACGCCATGATGCCGAGGAACAAGTAGATGAAGGTTGAGGAGGCCCGTTGGGTGCGCACGTCAGGTCTCCGCTTGTCTGTTCGTCATGAACCGGACCCCGAAGGCCGAGACCACACCGATGATGATGAGCATCAGCACCCCGATGGCGGCCGCCAAACCGATCTGGCCAGGTTCGCCGCCCGTGGTTGGATCGCCGAACGCGGTGCGGTAGAAGAGCGTCGCCAGCAGGTCGGTGGCGTATGCCGGGGCTCCAGAGGCGCCCTGCATGACGAACACGAGCTCGAAGGCGTTGAAGTCCCAGATGAACGTCAGGATGGTGACCATGATCAGCGTGGGCATGAGCAGGGGTAGCGTGATGAAGCGGAAGCCCTGCCAGGGGTTGGAGCCGTCCACCAACGCCGCCTCGTGGTACTCGCGGGGGATGGCCTGTATGGCCGCCAGGTAGACGAGGATTGGGAACCCGAGCCAAGCCCAGGCGTTCACGAAGACCACGGCCGTCAGTGCGGTGGCGCTCTGCCCCAGCCACGGCTGCACGGCGTCCGGCATGCCCAACCGCCTCAGGCCCTGGGCGACTGCGCCCCAGGTGGGGTTGAGGAGCATGCGCCACAAGAAGCCGACGACGACGAGCGAGAGCGTGTGGGGGAGGAAGTACGCGGCCTGAAAGAACGCGAAGCCGCGACGCTTGCGCGCCAACAGCACGGCCACGAACAGGCCGAGGGTCGTCTGGATGATGAACGTGATCACGAAGAAATAGGCGTTGTGCGTGAGTGCCGACCAGAAGCGGGCGTTGTAAGGCCAGCGCGTGAGGACGGTCACGAAGTTCTTGAGGCCAGCGAACCCCCTGCGCACTAGGCCGTCCCACTCGAAGAAGCTGTAGCTCAGCGAAGATAACAGCGGGTAGGCCATGAACATGCCGTAGATGATGATGGCGGGGCCGAGGAACAAGACGAGGTGGCCGTTCCTACCCCACCAGTTGCGCCTAGTGCGCATGCCGACCTCCCTTCGTGGTTCGGGCAAGTGGCGCGGGGCGCCGCCCCCGAGAGTGCGGCGCCCCGCCACAACTACTTAGTTACCGCTTACTGGAACGGCACGAACCATTCAGCTACGCCGCGCTGGATGTTGGCGGCAACGTCGGCCACGGTGCGGTCACCGGCCATGGCGGCCTGCATCTCGTTCTGCAGGAGGGTGGAGCCGCTCGGCTGCCCGAAGCGGAAGGCGGTCAGCATGAGGTACGGGGTGCCTTCGCTGTTCATCAGCTCCACCATCTCGGCCAGCGGCTTGCTGGTCGGGAGGGTGCCGGGGACTGCAGAGATCTGCTGCAGGGTGTCGGTGAACATCTGGCCGTACTCCTGGCTGGCGAGGAA
The DNA here is from genome assembly GCA_044463725.1 of Truepera radiovictrix. Classification (GTDB taxonomy): domain Bacteria; phylum Deinococcota; class Deinococci; order Deinococcales; family Trueperaceae; genus JAAYYF01. Next base: position 55 of record JBIQMD010000275.1, on the reverse strand, counting down.
CTCTATGAAGCGCAACGCCTCCGCCTGATGCGGGGAGTTGGCGTTGATGCCGTAT
>JBIQMD010000274.1:0-3586 GCA_044463725.1 Truepera radiovictrix | reverse complement strand
TTCTTCGTCAACGTGACGTTGTGGCTCTCACGCAACACCGTAGAGCCAGGGCACGAAGCCGGCTACTGAGCCTGAGGATTCGCACGCCTTGATGGCGCTGTTGCGCAGCTACCTGAGCGTTCCGCAGCTCACAGAACACGCTGCAGGGAGCGTACTGCGGGCCGCGTTCGCGGTGGCGTTCATGGCGCAAGTCGTGATCGCCACGTTCGTGGCGATTCTGGTGCGGCTTCCGGCAGCAGGCGTTACGACGCGGCCGAGCGCAGTGCTCACGTGGACGCTCGTCGGGTTCGCCGCAGCCGATATGGTGGTCGCGGCGGTGATTAGCTCTCGCCTTGCGCTCCTGAAGGGGCGGCGCGCGGCGCTGACCACCGCACTCGTAGTAGCCACCATGTACGGCATGGTGAGTTGGTTCCTAGCTTTAGCGTTGGCTACGGAGCAGCGCGGAGCCGGACTCTACGTGTTGCTGCTCCTGCTCAGCCTTGGCTACGCCTTCGGTTTCCTCACGGTAGGGCGGCTAGCCAAAGCTGCCGCTGCTGACGTGCTGCCAACAGACCAGAAGTCAGGGACGGAACCCACAACTGACGCCTGACTGGCTCGAACCTTAGCGCCACTTCTCGAAGTGCGCGTCCTTAAGTACATGCACCATGTCGAGGGCTTGAGCGGTGCCGAGGACAACGCAGTCTGCCGCGTTGGCAGCCACTCCAACTGGGATTGACGTGATGCCAGACAGGTAGGCGTCGAGGTGGCGAAGTAGCGCACCACCGCCCGTCAGTACGATGCCGCGCTCGATCACGTCAGACACCAGCTCTGGCGGGCCCTGTTCGAGGACCTTGCGCATGCCCTCAGCGATGCGCTCGAGCGACGAGCGTAGCGCCTCGACCACGTCTTCAGTCGTTACGGTCACGCTCTTCGGCATGCCGTCGATCAAGTCGCGGCCCCGGACCTCCATGCTCTGGCGGTCGGCGTCCGAGACTATCTTCGCCGCGCCGATCTCGCGCTTGATCTCCTCTGCCGTTCGGTCGCCTATCAGCAGGTTGTGCTTGGCTTTGACGTGGGCCATGATGTCGCGGTCGAACGTGTTGCCCGCAATGCGCAAGCTACGCGAGACGACGATGCCGCCAAGGCTGATGATGGCCAAGTCTGTCGTGCCGCCACCTATGTCGATGACCATGGACCCAACGGGCTCTGCTATGGCGATGCCCGCCCCGATGGCCCCGGCCACTGGCTCCTCGATGAGGTAAGCCTTACGCGCCCCCACCTCGTGGATGGCCTGCACGACCGCTCGGCGCTCGACGTCGGTGATGCCGGACGGGATACACACCATGATGTTAGGCCGGATGAAGCGCGCTGGACCCGTTAGGACCTTGCGGATGAAGGCCTTCAACATCCTCTCGGTGAGGGTGTAGTCGGCGATGACGCCGTCCGCCATTGGCCTGACGGCGGTGATGTTGCCTGGCGTGCGCCCCAGCATGCGGTACGCCTCCTGCCCGACGGCCTTGATGTCGGTCGTGCCCTTGACCACCGCGATGACAGCCGGCTCGCGCAAGAGCACCCCCTTGCCCTTCACGTGGATCCTGACGTTGGTCGTGCCTAGGTCTACCCCGATCATGGCCACACGCTACCAGTTAGGCTGGGCCCGCATGTTGCGACTGGTGCGGCGCTTGCAACCCGGCCGCTAGCGCGTAGCATGCGCCATGAGCGAGATCGCGAACGGCGGCAGCATGTTGGCGCTAGGAGTCGGGTCTGGAGGCAAGCTGGAGCCCGTGAGCGCCCCACGACCCATCGCTGGGCCAGGCGAGGTCCTGATCAGGGTGCACGCTGCGGGCATCAACCGCGCCGACCTGGCGCAGTTGGCTGGCCACTACCCGCCGCCGCCCGGCACGACCGACATCGTTGGGCTCGAGGTAGCTGGCGAGATCGTCGAGCTTGGCTCGGCCCTGCAGGCGGGGGCCGTTGCGGACCCGTTAGCAGTTCCGAGTGCCCAGGTTGCATTGACGCCGGGCACCGCCGTCTGCGCCCTGCTACCTGGCGGCGGCTACGCGCAGTACGCGGCGGTGCCAGCTGCCATGCTCATGCCGGTGCCAGCAGGCTGGAGCATGGTTCAGGCTGCCGCGTGGCCAGAGGTGGCCTTCACTGCCTTCCTGAACGTGTTCATCGAGGGCGAGCTTGCCGAGGGCGAGCGCCTGCTGGTGCATGGAGGCGCGAGCGGCGTCGGTACCATGGCGATCGCGATGGCCAGGGCCGCCGGCGCAACCGTGTACGCCACTGCTGGCGGCGAAGCCAAGGTGGCCGCCTGCCTCGAACTGGGGGCCGCCATGGCGTTCGACAGGCACCGTGAGGAGTTCCTCGCAGCGTTGACTGCGCACAGCGTAGCCGGCGTGGACGTGATCCTCGACATGGTGGGCGAGGACTACTTCACGGCCAACCTGCAGGCGCTTGCAGTGGGCGGGCGCCTCGTGATCATCTCGACGTTGAGCGGCGTCGCCGCACGACTCGACCTACGTCAGCTCATGCTGAAGCGCCTCAGGGTGATAGGTTCGACTTTGCGCTCGCGCCCGACGAGCGAGAAGGCAGCCATCAAGCGCGCGTTGTGGCAACGCTTCGAGTCCGCATTGCAAGCCGGCGGTCTCGAGCCGGTCATCGACCGGGCGGCGCCTTGGACCGAAGCGGCCGCGCTGCACGAACGCATGCGCAAGAACTTGAACATCGGGAAGTTGGTGCTGGAGGTTAGCTGAGGTGGGTCGCTCCTGCGGCCTACTGCGGGGGCGGGTTGGTTGACCGCAGGCGCGACAAGAGCAGCCTAAGCGCGGCAGCGAGGCGCATGGCCGGAGACTAAGCGAAACCCGCCTCACTCTAGGCTGGCGTTATCATCTGACCCTAGTGACAGCCAGCATCAAGCCCACACCGCCAGAAACCACCGCGCCGTACACGTCACTTGCGACGGTCTACGACGCCATCATGGCCGAGGTCGAGTACGACGACTGGGCGGAGTTCATCTGTGACGTTGCCGAGCAGCACGGCCTCAAGAGCGGACCGTTGCTTGACCTCGGTTGCGGCACCGGCAACGCGACGTTGCCGATGTGGCAGCGCGGTTACGCCGTCGAGGGGTTAGACGCCAGCTCTGACATGTTGGCGGTCGCGCGCCGTAAGCTACCTGGCATCCGCTTCACGCAAGGCACCTTCGAGGCGTTCGCCTTGCCCGGCAAGTACGCGCTCATCTACTCGGTATTCGACGCCCTCAACAACCTGCTGACTGACGAGGCATTCGCGGCGTGCCTAGCGCGCGTGTACGCGCACCTGTTGCCCGGCGGCCTGTTCATCTTCGACGTCAACACGAGCATCGGCCTGCGTGAACTCTGGCACGGTGGGGTGGCAGAGGGGTGGGCAGACGAGGTCTACTACCGCTGGAGCCACCTGTACGACGAGGTTACTGGCTTTGCGACGGTGGCGGCTTATTGCGAGACGGGCGCCGCGTCTTTCACGGAGGTGCACACGGAGCGCGGCTACGCCGAGCCTGACCTAATGCGCTTGGTGGCAGCCGCCGGGTTCGAGGCGGCAACCGCGCTCGAGTTCCCTGACGGGACGC
>JBIQMD010000273.1:0-3606 GCA_044463725.1 Truepera radiovictrix | reverse complement strand
AGCCTGGGCCGCGGCTGGGGTGGGGTAGAGCGAGCCGACCCAGCGCGTGCGCGTGACGCGGTGGCGCGTGACCTCCTTCATGCGCTTGCCGAGCGCGGCAAGCCGCTCAGGCGCTGCCTCCTGCAGGTGGTGGGAGTTGGTCGGGGCAGAGATGCGGGCGTAAGCGTCCATCCGGTGGATCTCATCGAGCTGCACCAGCGGCTGTGACGCGAGCAAGTCGTCCGACGCGAGTTCAAGCAGGTCGGCGGTCTGCTCCGGGTAGCTCAACCTCAAGTGCGGTTCGGCGCCAGCGGCGAGAACGTGACGCGTAAGCGCACGCGCCATCGACAAGGCACCGACCTCGACCTGCAGCAGGACGTTGTCGTTCGGCCTTAGGCCTAGGCAGTACTCGACGAGTAGCTTCGCGTAGCGGTCGAGAATCGGGTGAATCATGCCACCGACGGTATCACTCGTCGCGCGGGCCGCGCTCTACGGTGAACGCGCTCGAGCCGATCGCCAGGAGGGCGCCGTCGGCGTCGAAGACCTCAGTGCGCACGACTATGACGCTGCGGCCGCTGCGCATGACCGTTGCTACGGCCTTCAGCTCGGCGCCGCGGCCAGGCCTGAGGAAGTCGACGCGCATGTCGATGGTTGCCACCGTCGGGGCGTAACTCAAGTCGTCGAGCGTGAGGGCGGCGGCCGCTCCAGAAGCGCCGTCGACCAGGGCGGCGATGAGCCCGCCGTGTGGCATGCCCCGCACGACGTTACCGATGTGCTCGCCACGAACGGCGAGGGTGAGCGTGATGCTGCCGGCGGCGCGGTCGATGGTCGCGACCTTGAGCCCAAGGTGATGGTTGAAGGGGATGACGTCCTCGATCAGGGTCTTGATGGTGCTGTCGAGTGCGTTCGTGTGGCGACCTGTCATGCCGCATGCTACCTACGTTGCGGCGCCCGTGAACGGCCAACGCGCCCGCGCGGGGGCGCCGTCTTCTATCATGGGTGCAGATGAGCGCCGACCGTCCCCCAAAACGTAAATCAGCCCCACGCAAGCCAGTCGCGTCCAGGCCCTCCCCGTCCAAGCCAACCGCGGCCAAGCCGGCTGGGGGCAAACCCACCCGAGGGAAGCCTGCCAAGGGCCGGCCGGCCAAAAGCCGACCAGCGGACGGCAAGCAAGCGGACGCTCAACAGGCGAGCGCTCGACCGGCCAAGGGCAGGCCACTACGGAGCGGCATGCCAGTGAGGGCGCGTAAACCGTCAACGCCCAAGCCGCAGGCCGAGAGCAACTTGCCTGGCGAGCGCGTGCAGCGCCTCATCGCACGCGCTGGCATCGCTAGCCGCCGCGCTGCAGAGGATCTGATCACTGCGCGGCGCGTGAAGATCAACGGCAAGCTGGCGCAACTCGGCGACCGCGCCATGCCAGGCGACGACGTGCGCGTCGACGGCAAGCAAGTTCACGTCAGCGAAGCGCACGTGACCTACGTACTGAACAAGCCGACCGGTTTCGTGACTACCGCGCATGACGAACGCGGCAGGTCAACGGTCTTCGAGTTGCTGCCGCCCACACCCGGCCTGCACGCAGTCGGGCGCCTCGACCGCGGTTCAGAGGGCCTGCTGCTTCTGACCACCGACGGGGACCTCACTCTCAAGCTCACCCACCCGCGCTTCGAGCTCGAGAAGGAGTACCGCGTCTGGACGAAGCAGGGTCGCGTCGACGGCCCGGCCCTCAAGCGCCTCCTAGAAGGCGTCGACCTAGAGGACGGACCTGCCGCCGTACGCAGTGCGCGGCCAGCGCCAGGCGGCGCCGTAGTCGTCCTGACGGAGGGGCGTAAACGTGAGGTCAGGCGGCTCTTCAAGGCCGTCGGTTACACGGTGGATCGCTTGGTGCGCATTCGCGTGGGCAGCCTCAAACTCGGCGACCTCGCTAGCGGCGGGTTCCGCGAGTTGTCAGCGAAGGAACTCAAGGCCCTTGGGTATAATCACGACGAGCGGCGCGAGTAGCGTCACTAGCCGTGCCGCGGCCCACAGGGCCCAAACCTACAGGGCGTGCGCCCGCAAGGTCGGCGCCAATGGAGTACCCAAGCGTGCAACCGCCTGATCTGAACAACCAAGTGGCTGAAAGCATCTTCCGTGAAGGCAGTGGCGCCGTTCAAATCGATCAGGCCACCATTGCTGCGCGCGTTGCCGAGTTGGGGCAGCAGATGACTGCCGACTACCCGGACGGCGACCTGCACCTGATCTGCGTCTTGAACGGCGCGTTCATCTTCATGGCCGACCTCGTGCGTGCGATCGACCGGCCCCTCACCCTCGACTTCCTGTCCGTGTCGTCGTACGGCTCGAGAACCGAATCGAGCGGTGAGGTGCGCCTCGTAAAGGACCTCGAGCAGAGCCTCAAGGGCCGCCACGTCGTGCTCGTAGAGGACATCGTAGATACCGGCCTGACCATGCAGTACCTGTTGTCGTACCTGAAGGGGAGGAGCCCGGCCTCGTTGAAGGTCGCTACGCTCCTCAGCAAGCCTTCGCGCCGCAAGGTCGAGGTGCCCATCGACTACGTCGGCTTCGTAGTCGAGGACGCCTTCGTGTACGGCTTCGGCCTAGACGTCAACCACCGCCTCAGGAACCTGCCGTTCGTCACCAGTCAAGCAACCTGATGCGCAGGCCGCGTCGTTACGCCTTCGTGGCGCTGCTCGTACTCACTGCCGCACTCGTCACGCTAACGGTCTCGGCCGCACTGCGCGACAACACGCCGCCGCAGCTCTACGTCGAGGCGCCGGCCCGCTTGGCGGTCGGGGCGCCGCTCGGCCTGTTCGTTAGCGCGGACGAGCCCGTTACCTACACCCTCGAGTATGGCGGCCAGAGCCACGAACTCATCGAGCAGGACGCCACGTTCACGGTGACGGCAGTAGCTGGCGCCCAACTCGCCAGCTTGAGGGCGGTTGACGGCGCGGGCAACGAGACGGTGCACGAGTCGCTGATCGTAGGGGTTCCCGCCCTCGCACCCACACTGCAAGTCGCCGAGCTCGTGACCTCAGGTGACCCGCTCGGCCTGCACGTCCTAGGCCTGCCGGCAGCGGACGCCGACCCCGTCGCCAACGCCACGGTTACCGACCTCAGCCTGCAAGTCGCGGGAGCGGCGATTCCGCTACGCCAGGTAGGCGCCGACTACCGCGGCATGCTTGCTAGCCCCATGACGGTCGACGCCAGAACCATCGAAGCGCACCTCACCGTGGTAGACGAGTTCGCCAGGCGCTACGACTTAACGGCGCAGATAGTGCTCGAGCCATTGCCTGTCGAAGTGGAGCAGCTCAGGCTGTCGGCGGCGACGCTCTCGGTCATAACTCCAGAGGGCCGGGCGCTCGAGGCGGACACGATCGCGCACATCATGGCCGGCGCCCGCCCAGACCCACTGTGGACCGCGCCGTTCACCATGCCGATAGAGGGCGTCTCTACCAGCGGCTTCGGCGACGCCAGACGTTACGAGCAGGGCGGCCCCGCTTCGTTTCACTACGGCCTCGACCTCGGGGTACCGCAAGGCACACCCATCCACGCCACCAACGACGGCGTCGTGGTGGTGGCCGGCCCTTACCCCATCAAGGGCGGCTGGGTGGCGATCGACCACGGAGACGGCCT
>JBIQMD010000272.1:0-3608 GCA_044463725.1 Truepera radiovictrix | reverse complement strand
ACTTCACGACGAACCCCTGAGTTCTCTGTCCGAACCCGCCGCAGCAGAGCGCCACGCGCCACAGAATGCCGGTCGGATGACAATGCAGGCGTCTACCGGGAACAGGGCCGCAAGCGCGACTACGCGGGGGTACGAGCCGGCTGCCAGCACCAGTGGCGGCTCGGTAGGCCAGTCGCGGACGCCGGCCCACCCCGAGCGGCGCGCGGCACAGGAACCTCAGCGGCAACATGATCGAACCGCTCACGCGGCGGCGTGGGATCAACAGATGGCGCCCCACGCGGCAGGGCCGGGGGACGGCCACGTCTTTGACGTGCCTGAAGATGGCGACGCGCGCAGCGAGGTAGTCAGCTGGGCGCCTGGTCAAGGCGCTGGAGTCGAGTCGAAGGCGCAAGCTGGCACGGGCGGCTTCAATGGGCCCCTCGGCCACCCAGAGCCCGCGCGTGCGCCGAGGCGGAGCGTCATGGAACGCATCGGCATTCGCCTCGGGCTAGGCCGCGAGCGGACGATGGGCGCTGGGGGAGGGGTAGGCGACCAGCCGACCTACCCATCGACCTCGAGCACGGCGCGTTACGCGGCGCCAACGGATGGGGCGGCTTGGAACGCGCAGCTCAACCAGGCCGAGGCGCGTTCTAGCGCTGCGCCTGTCGACGAGCAGCCACGGTTGGTACCGCGCCAGGCGGCGCCACAGGCGGCACGACAGCCAGCACCGCAGCCGGCGCGACAGGCGGAACGTGCGGTAAGGCAGGTCGCTGCGGCAACGGCCCTGCAGGACGCCCTCATCGACCCCGAGGAGGAAGCGTTCGCGCGGGCACGGGGCGCGCAACGCAGCGTTCGCGAGGCGGAGGACGCGGTCACGGCCCCGGCAGCAACAGCCACCGTTGAGGATGACATCGCTTTCCTCGAGGGCTACCTCCGGCGCCCCGGCACGCCAGCCGTAGTTCGTAGCCTCGACCTTGCCGAGCGACTTGGGATGAGCCCCGAGCGCGTGGGGCGCGCCCTCGACCGCCTGGCCGAGCACCGTGAGCGCTTCAGCAAGATCAAGGACGGCGCTTACATGGTGCGTCAAACCCGCAACTGAACGACCAAGGGCGCCGACGCTCCTAGTCGGCCGCCGCGCTTGTGGTTGGGCCGTTGCGCATGGCGCGGGCAAGCGAGTTCAGGTATAGCGCGGTTGCGTCACGCGCCGCTTCGGCGTCGCCAGCAGCAATCGCCTCCACCACGGCTGAGAGTTGCTCGACGGCCAAGCGGCGCTGGCTATGGCTAAGCAGTTCGGTCAGGTGTGGCGCTAGCAGTTCGTTCGCTACGGACAGCAGTGCGACGAGGAGGGACTCGCCGGCCGCCTCTGCTATCAGCTCGTGAATCTGGCGGCGTTCCGTTACACGCCGCGTCGTGCGTTTGGCCGCGGGAGTAGTCCCGGCCAGTTCGCTGCGATCACGCTGGACCGCGGCCCTCAAGTTCGCCGCCTGAGCTTCCGTGCAGTTCGTCGCCGCTAGTTCCGCTACGGCCGGCTCTAGGTGGCGTTTGAGCTCGAACAGTTCATTGGTCGTAGAGCCTTTGCCGTCGACGAGGGGTCGTAGCAGCGGTGCCAGTTGCGCCGCCGACGGGGAGCGAACGTAGGTCCCGTCACCGTGCCTCACCTCAAGTAGCCCTAGGAGCGCAAGGCGGCTAACGCCGTCTCGCAAGGTCGTGCGCGAGACCCCGAGCCGTTGCGCTAGCTGCCGCTCTGGCGGCAGCTTCGTACCGTCCGGCGCGTTCTTGACGAACGCTGCCAAGGCGTCACGCGCCTGCTCGACCACGCGGGTAGGGGTTGCTTCGCTCACGGCACTCCAATGGCTTCGGCATCGACGCTCACGTGCGAGCGCCCTCGTTCTTCGTGGACGCACTCTACCAGAAGTGGTTGGACCTGTGGTGCGTTGGTCCGACCAGTCGAGTCACAGGTCGGACCGCCGGAGATAGAGGTTGGACCACGCAGTTGTTATCAAATAAATGATGTGGGCGACGACTGGTGGGAGTGCCGACGCAGCCGGCGGTTCCCTCGAATAGAGAGCCGACTGCGTAGAAGCGGACGTGCGTGAGGCGGCGACGTTCGCAGAGCGACTCCGCGAGCGACGACTTCAGAGCGCCCGCGCACCGCCGACACCTGCCGGATCACTCTTCCTGGGCTGGCGCTTCCTGCTGAGTGGATCCGCTTCTCGGGGCTTCGAGGAGCGGCGCTCGTGGGGCGAGAGCGGCGAACTGCTGAGAAGACGCATATGCGTTTGTGGGTGGCTGCTGTGTGAAACCAGGGGCGCGGAGAGCACGAGCGTATATGAAGCAAGAGCATATACGATTTGATAAGTCGTCTTATCAAAGATGCAAGCGGGGAAGAGCATGAGAAGGCCCCGTGCCTTGGCGGACACGGAGCCCAGTGCAATACGGCTGATATTCCGGGAAGATGCCAGGCAGGCGTGGGCTTAGTAGAACCGCACGCGCACTGTCCTAGTCTTCGTCGTCTTCAGATTCTTCGTCGTCCCACTCGTCGTCTTCGTCTTCGTCGTCTTCGTCGTCCCAGTCGTCGTCGTCATCGTCGTCGTCATCGTCGTCGTCATCTTCGTCTTCGTCGTCCCAGTCGTCTTCATCTTCGTCGGACGCTGCGGCGCTCGGGCCGTCGGCCGTCGCCTCGATGACCTGGTTGCCTGCCTCGCTGAGGACGTACTCCTCGGCGTTGATCGTGAAGCCGAGCTCGGCGTCGAACCAGCTAGGTTCGTCGAGGACTGGGCCGTCTTCGCTGCGCTCTAGCAGGCCGGCAGCGATCAGGCCCTGCGCGACGTCCAGAGCGATCTCTGCGACTTCTGCGACGGCCTCCTCATCCTCGAAGGCCACCGCCATGATGGCGTGGGCGTAGGGGTCGCTTCCTGCTTGCTGCGGGTACTCGATCACCAGACTGTGGCCTTCATAGATGGTCCACAGGGCGTCTAGTTCAACCTCGCTCAAACGCTCCGCTTGGTTGCTAGGCATGGGTTCCTCCAACGTGCTGGAGACCGCCCCTCGTATTTGGCGGTCCCGCTAGCACTAGCCTACAGCCTGACTTGGCTGAGAAGGCCGCGGCGAGCCCCGGGCCCTTCAGGCGGCGGCCGGTGAGCAGGAAGCGCAAAGGCCATGGAACGTGAGCTCGTGACCAAGCACCGTTAGCCCGCCTGGCAGAGTTGCCCCCTCGAGCATGGCCACGGGGCAGGCGCCCGCTAACTCGAAGACCGTCTTGCAGCGCACGCAGCGGAAGTGGTGGTGGTGTCCTCTGCCAGCCGGCTCGTAACGAACGGCGTCTTGCGGGAGGTGGACCGTGACTACCTCGCTCCCCGCCTCGAGCCGCGCCAGATTGCGGTACACGGTAGCTAGCCCCAGACCGGGGTGCAGTTCACGCGCTCGCTCGAGGAGCTCTTGGGCGGTAAGCGGCCCTTCTGCGGCCGCGAGCGTTGTCAGGATCGCGCGCTGTTGCGGACTTCGTCTCATGGCCAGACGATAGCAGAAGAGGCACCGGCAAGTGAGAACTCTTCTCACGACCGCGCCGTTCTAGCGCGCTGGGCGCGAAGGCGAAAGCGCCGTTAGCCACGGGGCTTGACAGCCGCAGC
>JBIQMD010000271.1:1494-3611 GCA_044463725.1 Truepera radiovictrix | reverse complement strand
GTAGCGGGGCGCTGCTCCTCAACGAGATCAACACCATGCCAGGCTTCACGCGGCACAGCATGTACCCGCGGCTGTGGGCCGCCGCCGGCATAGGCTTCGGTGACCTGGTGCGGCGCCTCGTCGAGTTGGCGCTCGAAGACGCCTGACCTCGCCAACTCACATGCGGCCGCGCAAGTCGCCTGCTATACTCCGCGACAACGCCGCACCTGGAGGGCCCGACCACCGCCCACGCTGATCACCCGACCGCCGCAGAGCACGGCGCCGAGGCGAAACCGCAAGGTTCACTTGGCACCAATGCCGCCGCCGACTTGAGTGCTGGCGCGGCCGCGGGTGAAGTCCGGCCGCTCGAGAACATCAACGCAGCTAGGGTCCTCATCCTCAACGCCTCGTACGAGCCACTGCACGTCTGCTCCGTCAAGCGGGCGGTAGCGCTCCTCATGCACGAGATCGCCGAACGCGTCGAGGACTCAGGCATGGTCTTGCGCTCACCAAGCGCACTCTTCCCCGTGCCGAGCGTCATCAAGTTGCGACGCTTCGTGCGCGGCCCGTTCCGGCAACGAGTGGCGTTCAACCGGAAGAACGTGTTCCGCCGCGACGACCACACGTGCCAATACTGCGCCAAGCACACCTTCGACCTCACCCTCGACCACGTCATGCCGCGCAGCCGCGGCGGCCCGACGAACTGGGAGAACGTGGTGGCGTGCTGCAAACCGTGCAACGCCAAGAAGCGCGACCGCACGCCAGAGGAAGCGCACCTCCACCTGCTGCGCAGGCCGTACGCGCCCCGCTTCATGTTCTCGAGCGCGTACGGCGTCATGCCGGACATCGACCCGATCTGGGAGCGCTACCTACCCGCCCACCGCGGGAGGCCGTGATCCGCCAGGCTCCGGTGGGTCACTTCAGTTGGGCAGTTTCACGAGCGCAGGTAACTGCTCGACGGTAACGAAGCCGATGGAACCCAAGATAGCTATCAGCTTCGGATCGCCAGCCCCCAACACGGTGTCGACCACGCCCGCCGGGCTGCGGAACGAAAGTTCCTGCAGCGTCGTAACGACCACGCGCTTGAGCATCTCACTGTCACCGCGGTAGCGCCGCCGCACGCCAACGCCTGTCAGCTCGTAAGTGGCGTCGATCTCGCGCGTCGCCGAGCTGGTGAAGGCGTAACCGACGGTCGGTTGGTCGAGGGCCTCGCGGGCGGCGAACCACAAGTCAGGTTGAAAGCGGCCTGCCCTGCGCTTCAGGTACGACCAGCTCGCGTCGCTGACCTTCTCACCCTCGGAGTCGTCGTACAACTCGCGGAAGTCTTGCTCGCTGCCTGGCTGCCACGCTTCCAGTACTAGAGGGCGGCCGAGGGGCGGAACGTCGGTCAGTTCGAAGCGTAGACGCCGCAGTACGTCGCGCTTGAAGCCAAGCGGGGCAAGTAGCGCGGCCAACTCCTGTGAGCGGCCGTCACCTATCAAGTGAAGCGCCATCGTCGCCGCCTCGGCAGCCTCGCGACTCAATAGGTGCTCGACCAGCTGAGCGAGGGCGAGCGCATCGTTGTCGTGCCACACGCTGAGTAGCTGCAGTTGACGGGCGCCGTAGCCTCCCCCTTTGGCAACGAGGTAGAGGCCCGCCGTAGGCGGACCAGCGTCCGGCGCGTACACGTAGCAGTGCTCGGCTTCCGTGACGGCGTCCTTGAGTTGCGAGTTGAGGCGCTGCGCTAGTCCGCGCGGGTCGGTGTGACCGACGAACGCCAGGGCCTGGCGCATGAACCATGCGAGTTCGTCCGGCTCGAGGGTGCGAATCACGACCAGTCAGTCTAGCGCGCCGCCACGCACCAGGCGCCCGCCGCGGTTATGCTCGTTCTCATGTCTAGCCCTCGCATCCTCGCAGGCAGCGCCAAGGGGCGTGAACTCAAGGTTCCCGCGCGCGGCACGCGGCCGAGCCCAGCCCGGCTCCGCGAGGCTCTCTTCGACGTCATCGCCTTCGAACCCCGCGGGCGTTTCCTCGACCTCTTCGCGGGCACCGGAGCCATGGGCCTCGAGGCCGCCAGCCGCGGCTGGAGCGCTGTCTGCGTCGACCTTTCACGGGCAGCAGCTAGCGTCATCCGCAGCAACGCTACGGCGCTAGGGCTA
>JBIQMD010000271.1:0-1484 GCA_044463725.1 Truepera radiovictrix | reverse complement strand
GGACCTCGCTGCCACGTTCAAGGCGCTGCTCGAGTCTGGCACCGCGCGGCCCGGCGCACTCTACGTCCTGCAGCACCCTAGCGACATGGCCAGCCCTCCCCTCCCGCCCGCCCTTGAAGGGGCTGAGGTTAGGCGCAAGAAGTACGGCACCAACACCCTCACGTTCGTGCGCGTGCCCGCCATCGACCAGCAAACTGTTTGAGTGTCACGTCTGGCAGGCTGCTAAGCCCGTTCTGATGAGCATGCTAAAGTGCCCTGTTGAGAAGGCGGCCACAGCCATACACTTGCTGCCATACCAAGCGACCAGCGTAACGCGCACGCCGCGGTAGCGTCTAACCAATGTGGCGCCACCCCGCGCCCGCGCGGAAAGGTCCAGAACCAGATGCTCGGATTCGTTCAGAAACTATTCGATAACAACGACCGCGAGGTCAAGCGGCTTCACCAGGAAGCCGTGCGCGCTGCCAACGCCCTCGAAAGCAGCATGGAAAGCGTTGAGAACCTCGCCGAGGCGTACGCCGTACTTGCCCGCAGGCACCGCGAGGGCGGCGAGTCGCTAGACGCACTCTTGCCCGAAGCGTTCGCGCTCACGCGCGAGTCGGCCAAGCGCTTCCTCGGCCTGCGCCACTACGACGTGCAGCTCGTCGGCGGCGCGGCCCTGCACAACGGCCGCATAGCCGAGATGAAGACGGGCGAAGGCAAGACCCTCGTCGCCACGCTCGCGCTTGCCCTCAACGCCCTCTCCGGCAAGGGCACTCACCTCGTGACCACCAACGATTACCTCGCTGCCACCGGCGCGGAATGGATGGGGCCCGTCTACCGCGGCCTCGGCCTCAAAGTGGGCGTCATCAGCCACGACACGGACGGCGCAGCTAGGCGCGAGGCGTACCGCAACGACATCACCTACATCACGAACTCCGAACTCGGGTTCGATTACCTGCGTGACAACATGGCGTTCCGCCCGGACCAGCTCGTGCTGCGCGAGGACACACCGCTCAACTTCGCGATCATCGACGAGGTCGACTCCATCCTCATCGACGAAGCGCGTACGCCGCTGATCATCTCGGGGCCAGCGGAACTCGCGACGGACAAGTACTTCACCATGGCCAAGATCGCCAGCCAGCTAGAGAAGGGCGAGCCCTCCGAAGGCGACAAGCCAGCAACCGGCGACTACTCGGCGGACGCGAAGTCCAAGGACATCCACCTGACCGAGCAGGGCATCGCCAAAGCCGAGAAGCTCCTCGGCATCGACAACATCTTCAGCCCGGACAACATGGAGAACGGCCACATGCTGCGCCAGGCGCTGCGCGCGGCCGAGCACTACCAGCTCGACCAGGAGTACGTGAAGGACGAGAACGGCCAGATCGTCATCGTCGACGAGTTCACTGGTCGCCTCATGCCAGGCAGGCGCTTCGGTGAGGGACTACACCAAGCCATCGAGGCCAAGGAGGGCGTGAAGATCGAGCGCGAGAACCAGACGCTCGCCA
>JBIQMD010000270.1:0-3645 GCA_044463725.1 Truepera radiovictrix | reverse complement strand
CGACCCGGCGTACGCCCGCAGCGACGTTCCGGCTTCGAAGGAGCGCAAGAAGGTCCTCGGCGCCCTCACGGAAGGCGCCCTGAGAGCAGCAGGCATGACCGAGCTGGCTGGCGAGAAGATCGTCAGCGTGCTCTCAAAGGCACCGGCGAACGGCGAGCCGATCGGAGGCATCAAGGTCGTCACCGAGAACGGCTGGTTCGCCGCCCGCCCTTCGGGCACGGAGGACGTCTACAAGATCTACGCGGAGAGCTTCGCTGGCCCAGAAAGCCTCGCGAGACTCCAGGATGAGGCGCGGGCGTTGGTGCAGGACCAGTTCGAACGCGCAGGCGTGTGATCGCCGGCTGCGCACGGCGCCCCGGCGCAGCGAGTTAGTCGACCTGCAGGGGCACGCTCAAGACGGGAACCGTGCTCGAGCGTATGAGGGCGTCTGCTCGGCTGCCGAACAGCAGCCCGGCGGCCCCACGCTGGTGCCGCAGCCCGATCGCGAGGAGCCCGGCGCCAACTTCTTGCGCAACTTGCGGGAGCACCGTGACGGGGTTGCCAGAGCGCACCACGAGGCGCGCGGCGGCGCCTTGCGAGAGCTCGCTTAGCTGCTGAGTCACGGCGTGCATGTGGTCGGCGTCGTCCTTCAGGCGCTCGTCGTCGATCACGTGAACGAGGACTAGCTCGGAGCCAGCGTTCGCCAACTTGACCGCGAAGTCCCACGCCGCGCCAGATGACGGCCCGAAGTCCGTCGCCACCAAGACGCGCTGCAGCGGCGCTGAAGTCGTCTCCTCCCGCACGGTGATGACGGGCACGCTGGCGCGGCGGACGAAGCGGCCAGCAACGCCGCCGAGGAACACGCTGTCGAAACGGTTGGCGCCGTGCGCACCCATGACGACCAGATCGAAGCGGTCCTGCATGGCGAGGAGTTCCTCCACCGGGTTGCCCCACAGGAGCTCACTGGTGGCGTCTGGGCTGGAGAGGTGCGAGAGCATGCCGCGCAGGCGCTCGACTTCCTGGTGGCGGCTGTCGTCCGCCCGGCGGCTCAGTTCTGGGTTGAGGCTGTCGAGTTGCGACCTGAAGCGCGCGCTGTCCGACTCGAAGCGCTGCTGGATGTGCACCACGTGCAGCGTTCCGTTGGTCCGGCGCCGCAAATCGCGGGCCAGAGCTAACGCCAACTGCGCCGGCTGCGAGAAGTCGGTCGGGTGCAAGATCTGCATGCTTACCTCCAGGCGTGCGTTGGCCCATCATACGGGCAACGCCGTGTTGGCCACGCAGAACACGGCCGTGCTCGGCCCCGTGTAGGCATAATGCCGACGAGTGCGTAGGGGCTTTGCCAACGCCCGAGAGCCACTAACGGACGTACTGTGGTAGTAGGCGGAAGCGCCTTAGGAGGTCAATCATGTATCACAAGATCTTGATGCCCACAGACGGTAGCGCGAGTTCGGACCTGGCCCTACGTCAAGGCCTTGAACTTGCCAAGCAGCTTGGTGCCGAAGTCACCTTCCTACACGTGCTCGAGAACCCACTCACCGCCGGTTACGCCACGCCAGAGACGCTGCCCTACTCCGCCCAGCTCTACCAAGACTTGCGCGAGGCCGCCATCGACCTGCTCGACCAGGCAAAGGTGAAGGCCGAGTCGGCCGGAGTCGTGGCCACCACGGTTCTGCTTGAGAACCACGACCCTGTTCAGGCCATTCACGCCGCGGAAGCGGACCACGACCTCGTAGTCATGGGCACGCACGGGCGGCGCGGGTTCAACCGCTGGATGTTCGGGTCCGTCGCGGAGGGCGCTCTGCGGCGCTCGAGCAAGCCGTTCCTGCTCGTGCGTTCCCAGGACGACAGCGAGGGCTGAAGCGAGGCGCCACTAGCGCGCCTGAGGAGGTAAAGATGACCGCCCCCACCCGTAGTGAGCGCGTTCGAGTGCTGGTGCCGCTCGACGGCTCGGAGTTCTCGCGTCAAGTGATTCCCTACGTTATCGACGTGTTGAGGCCGGAGACGCACAGCGTGACGCTCTTGCGTGTAGCACCGGTGCCCGAGGGCTACAACCCGATACCCCCGCGGCCGCTCGTGCTGGAGGGTTGGTCGGGTTCGGACGGCTTCCCCAGGGGTGAACCGCCCGTGTATTACAGCCAGGTCTACGAGGGCGCCGTCGCGAACCTCGAGGACGAGCTGTTGGGTGAGGCGCGCCGCCTGGACGCCACCGGCTTCGAAGTAACGCCTGAAGTGCGCTTCGGCGACGCCGCGACGGAGATCGTGGCCGTCCTGGAAGAGGGGAAGTTCAACCTGGTCGTCATGGCGACGCATGGGCGCTCAGGCGTCGTGAGGGTGCTCCTGGGCAGCGTGGCTGGCGAGGTGCTCAAACGGGTGCACGTGCCGGTGATGATGGTCAGGCCAGCGGTCGAGGGTGCAGGTGAACGGGTGGCGGTGCCAAGCCGGGCCGCGGTCGGGTCCACTACGGGCGACGCGTCAGGGTAGGTCCGTGGACGGTCTCGTCGGCGCAACTGGTAGAGATACGGACCTCTTGCGCGCACTGTTCAGGGCGCACGAGCACGAGCGCGCCGTAGTCGCGGCCGAGTTACACGAGGACGTCGGCCAGGCGCTCAAGGCGCTGCTACTCGGCCTGCAGCGCCTCGAAGGCGAGGCTGCTGGCGCCGGGGAAGTCCAGCGCCTCAAGCGCCTCGCGGGGGAGACGCTAGAGGTCGTCAGGCGCATAGCTCTCGAGCTCAGGCCCTCGACGCTCGATGAGCTGGGCCTGTCGACGGCATTGCGGGCAGCGGCCCGGGCCGCCGAGGCCAAGGGCGGCTTGACCGTCACCGTCCACTCCGACCTGCCAGTGCCACCACCGCGGCCGGCGGGCGGCGCTCCGGAGGTCGAGCTTGCGCTCTTCCGCGCTGCCCAAGAGGCCCTCACGAACGTCGTGCGGCACGCGCGGGCGGCCACGGCCTCGGTCGTCGTTACTGGGGGCCCTGCGTCGTGGTCCCTCGTCGTGGAGGACGACGGCGTCGGCTTCGACGCATCCGAAAAAGCCGAGCCTGCGCGGCGGGGTCTTACGTGCGCCAGGGCGTGGCTAGTGGCGCTTGGCGGGGAACTGCACATCGAGAGCTCGCTAGGGGGAGGAACGTCCGTATACGGACGCGTGCCCGTCGGCTAGCGTTAGGTATGGCGCCACGTACGATCAGGCTCTTTCTCATCGACGATCACGCCCTCGTGCGTTCCGGCGTGCGCTCCCTGCTCGAGTTCCATGACTCGCCCAACGTCGTGCTCGAGGTGGTTGGCGAGGCCGGCTCGGCCGAGCAGGCCCTGATGTTGATCGAGGCGCTGGCGCCTGACGTCGTGCTCCTCGACCTCTCCTTGCCTGGGCGCAGCGGCATCGAGGCGCTCGCTGGCTTGCGGGCCGCCGCCCCGCAAGCGCGCTTCGTTGCACTATCCATGCACGAGGACCCCGAGTACGTTCAGCGCTTCTTGCAGGGTGGTGGTGTCGGGTACGTGCCTAAGACGGCACTCGAGGCGGAGCTCATAGACGCGATCTTGGCGGTCGCCCGCGGCGAGTATTACGTGCCGTCGCGGCTATTGGCGCACCTCGCCCGCGAACTAGCCAATCCGGACCCCTACCGCGCGGCCCAATTAACGGACCGCGAGCAGGAAGTCGTCACCGGCATC
>JBIQMD010000269.1:0-3664 GCA_044463725.1 Truepera radiovictrix | reverse complement strand
CTACGGCGATGGCGGAGAGGCCGATGGCGAGGCCAGCGCCTAGCGCGATAAGGCCTGCGCCGATACCTGGGCCGCCGGCCGACTGGGCGAAGGCCACGGCACCGACGAGGGCGAACAGGGAGATTGCCGAGAGAACGCGAACTGCTTTGGACATCACTTTCCTCCTAGGAGCTTGAACGGTCTGTACGGTCGGCCGCTTTCATCGTAGAAGCCGAACTTGGTGAAGAACTCGACATACTGCAAACGCAAAGGCTGCAGCGTATGTCCAATGATCGTAAGGGTTATCGCGGTCATGTGAACGGCCAGACCCACGGCGATGCCGAGGATGGGGCCGATCACCGGCAGGGTGCCAGCGATCGCGAAGCCCAGGTTGGTGGACAGGTTAGCCACCAGTGCAGCGGATAGACCCACCGCGAAAAGTCGTAGGTAACTGAGGATGTTGCCCGAGTTCGAGATGAGCTCGACGAGCATGAGCGGCATCTTGGCGAGGACCATGGAGATGAGGAAGATCAGGAACCCGACGATGACGATGCCAAGGACTAGTGGGCCTATCGAATCGTTGAGGAAGGCGTAGGCGAACACCACGATGGCAACGAGGCCAGAGGCCATGCCGATGCCTTCGTACACGTGCTTCATGTCCTGGTGCTTGACGCCGTAGATAACGCGCACGACCCAGCCGCCTATTACCTGCAGCACGCCGAAGCCGATGCTGAGGAGTAGGAGCGGCGTGAACACTTCGACGCGGAAGAGCGGGATGTTGATGAGCCCGTAACCAGCCTCGTGGTGAAGCGTGGTGTAGAACACGGGCCTCCCGGCCGGGAAACGTTCAAGGAAGTTGCCCATGAACTCGCCGAACATGAAGCCCCATACGAACGCCCAGGCCGCGCACCAGTAGATGACGGTGCTGATAGGTTTGAGCGCCGCTGCTGGCACGACGATGTTCAGTGGGCCGAGGTCGAGCTTCTTGCCTGCCGCTCCGCGCTTGCGGAGGAGGAAGGCTATGACGGCGAAGAGGATGGCGAAGCCCATGTCGCCGACGACCAAACCGAAGAAGAGCGGGAAGAACACGGCGAGAGTCCAGGACGGGTCGAAGCTACCGTACTTGGGCGGCGCGAAGAGCGCGAGTAGGCCAGTGAACGGCCGCACCCAGGCGGGGTTCTCGAACTTGACCGGCACACCCTTGTCGTGGTGAGCGTCGGCCGCGCGCGTAGTGAGCACGATGTCTGGACCGAACTGCTTGGTGAGCGAGGCAACGACGTTGTCCTTGTCACTCGTTGGTACCCAGCCCTGCATCGCGAAGCCGTAGCGGCCCTCGGCCAGGTCTTGATAGCGCGCGTAGCGCTCCTGGTGGTTGCGAGCAACGCGGTCGAGAGAAGCGAGGCGCGCGCCTTGTTGACCAGCGACCTTGGCGAGATCGGCCTTTATGGCATCGAGGCGCTGAGGCAGGACCCGAGCGCGTTCCTCCATCATGTGAGCGGCCTTGGCGACGCCCTGGTGGGCGTAACCATCTGGCAGCACGATCTCGGAGACGCCCGCCTTACCTAGCGCACTGCGCAGGTCGGCAGCGCGGCCCGCCAACGTGACCGCAACGGCGAGGCGCCCATTGCGGTACGGACGGCTGGCGAACTCGACTGCGCCACCTAGCTCGTCAGTGACTTTCGGCGCGATCTTCTCAAGGCCGCCGTCTTCGATGAAGAACGCCACGCCCCGCAGGTACTTGGCGTCATCGAGGGGGCCCTGGAGGGGGGCGAGGTCGCGGAGGAGCGGCTGGTAGGTCTTGATGAGCTCGAGCTCGTCGGTCAGCTCGCCGCGCTCGGCGACGAGGCGTTCGACTTGCTCGGCTACTTGGCCGAGGTCACGTTCGATGGCAACCGGATCGGCGCCGACCTCGACGCGCGCCTGCGCGTCCGCGTCAACACCGAGTTCGGCAAGCAAGGAGCGCGAGCGCGCCACCAGGCGATCCCAGCTCTCCTTCGCCTCCAAGTCGGAGCCAACGAGCTTCAGGCGCTTGACGGCGTCTTGTGAGGCGTCCGGATCGAGCGTATCTACCTGGACGACGCCCAGGTTCTGGAGGCTGGTCAGTACTTCCTTGGCGCGACTGCGCCGACCGACCACCACCACCTGGTCCATCGTGGCAATCATGGCAGGACCTTCTCCAGGACCGCAGCCACGGCGCGCTCACTGTTGTTCCTGGCCTTATCGCGCAACAGTTCTGCGCCCTCGCGAGCGCTACGCACGATGGCTTCGCGGGCGCTCTCCGCCTCCTTGGCGGCGGCGTCGATGTCGCGCTTTGCGGCAGCCTCGGCACGCGCTTTGGCCTCCTCGACGAGCTTCGCGGCGTCAGCCGTAGCCTGATCGAGTTCGGCTTTCGCTTTAGCCTTAGCTTCCTCGACCTTGCGCACCAGGTTCTTTTCCTGAGTGACTAGGTCTTGGAGCAGTCGTTCTCCTTGAGCTTCCAAGCGGCCCTCCTTCCGTCACACACGTAAACACCGGCACCTTCGTCGGGGCCTGATGTCGTCGGGATCCTTCGTTTCAATTGCCTGCTACTTCATAACGCGGTTGAGTGGCAAAATAGCGCCCCTGACGCGTTTCCGCCCAAACATACCAAGGCAATCCGGGGGTGTCAATCAAGGACATTCGTCCCGACCACGCAACAGTGCACAACGCCTCGTAGCACGAGCTCCCGTAACTCACCACCACGAAACCGCCTCACGATACCCTCAATTCCTGTCCCTCAACCTCGCCGTTTGCGTTGCTTCTTGAACGACTGCGGGACCCGCAGTCTGCGCTCCGCGTCACGTGCCGCCAGAACGCCCTGGATCTCATGCAACTCGTCGTATAGGTCGGTGAGGGCTTCGTCGTCCTCGGCCTTGTCAGCTAGGTCGCGGGTCAACTCTGCGCGCCGCGCCAACAGGCGAGCCCTCCCCTGCTCTTTCTGCTCCTCCAGGCTCACCTCCCGAAGTCGAGACATGCTCTTCATCAACTGGTCCTCGACATCGATTCGGCCCTCCTCCTCGGCGTCGGCGCGCAACAAGCGCTCGAGCACCAGGGCACCCTCTTCATGTTGCTGGTAGACGGCTTGTACGGCGGCAGTGTCGTAGTTGGCCTGAAGGCAGTGGCGTTCGAATTCCCGCAGTGCAGAGTCCGCCGCGCCGTCCGGCAGCCCTGCCACGACCTGCTCGAGGCGCTCCCGCAACGCGCGCGGTTCCATGAGGAGCAGTGCTATGACCTCGAACTCGAGACGCCGCGCCTGCCCAAGCTCCGTGCGCTGGCGCTGCAGCCCGCGCATCTCCGTCGGCGTTGGCGCCCGCCGCGCCTTGCTCGCTAGCCAGTCATCTAGCCGGGCGACGTCGATCCCGAGGTGCTCGACCACGAGGCGCCGCATCTCGCTTGCCACCGGATCGAACACGGCGCGCGGGCGCAGGACGCCCTGCAGCTCCTCGAGCACGGCGCGCTGCCCTTCGACGGTCGACTTGTCGTGGCGCTCGAGAACGCGCTTGAAGCGGAACTCGACCTCACTAGTGCCCTTGGCCAGCGCTTGACGGAACTCATCTAGGTGCCCGCCGAGCACTGCCTCTGCTGGGTCCTTACCGAATGGCACGCTAACGGCGCTCACCACGAACGTGCGACCAACCGCCTGGTCGAGGCCGGCCAGGACCGCGCG
>JBIQMD010000268.1:0-3691 GCA_044463725.1 Truepera radiovictrix | reverse complement strand
GCTCGCCTGAGCGAATGAGGCGCTAGTAACGCTTAGCCAGACCAGTCGGTCTGCTCAGGTTACGGGCGGGAGCGGCGACAGTGTTCCGCTCCCGCCAGCTTCCGACCGGCTAATGGCGCGCCGCGGCAGCGCGGTCAGCCCGCCCGCTCAGTAGACGCTCCTGTCAACCGCCGCGTCAGCTCGCGCGCGGGCGTCCGCCGGCGCCAGCCCGGCAATCAAGCCTGAGCGCATCTCGTGCTCCCACTCCTCGAAGCGGTAGGCGCGGCGCAACAGCTCCTCGGCGCCCTCTGCCGGGACCACGACGACCCCGTCGTCGTCACCAAGCACGATGTCGCCTTTCCTGACGAGCACCCCGCCGCACACCACCGGCTCGCCAACCGTCCCTGGCAGGTTCTGGCGGCGGGTAGTAAGCGCGGAGAGGTTGCGCGCGAAGACGGGCAAGCCCAGTTCGACGATCTCGCGCAAGTCGGTGGCCGCCCCGTCTATCACGACGCCAGCCACGCCCTTGCCTGCCGCCATGCGCGCCATGAGCCCACCGAAAGGCGCGTGCCGCCTGTCGTCGTGGCGCGCCACGACGAGCACGGTGCCTGCCGTGGCCGTGGCGACGGCCTCCCCTAGCGGTGCGTTGTCGGTCGGCTGGCACGAGACTGGCATGGCCCGCCCGACGAAGCGCAGCGGCCGGAACAGCGGGGCGATCTCCCAGTCGAGGAAACCTTCCGTCGTCAAGTGCCCGACGGTGCCGGTGGAGACCCCTAGGTAACGGTCAAGCCAGTCGATGTTAGGCGCTGAATCAGCCACGTCTTCCTCCAAGCGAGCGGTTCAGGGCCTCATGAGCCCTAGTGGAACCGCACCGTTGGAGCCCACGTTAACGCCCGAGCTGCACGGCGCGCGCCGTGCTCTGCGGCCCTCATTCCGCTGCACCGCGGCTGCTATGCTGCGCTCCTAACGAACGAGGTCCTGGCGGCCACGCACGCCAGCGCATGGACGGGTGGGCGTAAAGTGCGCGCGAACCGATTAGGAGCGTAGATGAGCACCAACGAGTCAATCAGCCAGGCGCGTGAAGTGACCGTGGCGGTGGTTCAAACGGACCCAGGCAGCGACAAGCCTGCCAACGTGGCGCGCGCCTTCGAGCTCGTCGAGCGGGCCGCCAACATGGGCGCCCAGTTCGTGACCTTGCCCGAGACCTTCCACTTCCGCGGCCCGAACGATCAGCGCCGCGTGAGCGCAGAGACGATCCCCGGCCCACTATCCCAGGCGCTCGGCGACCTAGCTGCCCGGCTCGGCATCTACCTGCTCGGCGGCAGCTACAACGAGCTCCCGGCCGCAAGCGAGACGGACCAGCGCACGCATAACACCAGCCTCCTGTTCGGACCAAGCGGCGCCCTGCTCGGCAAGTACCGCAAGATCCACCTGTTCGACGTCGTCTTGGGCGAGAAGTTGGTCGCACGCGAGTCCGCGCGCAACCAGCCAGGCGATCAGGCGGTCATCGCGGGGACGCCCTTCGGCGCCGTCGGCATGACCGTCTGCTACGACGTGCGCTTCCCAGAGCTCTACCGCACGCTGGCCATGGCGGGCGCGCGCTTGTTCGTCGTGCCTTCCAACTTCGCGGAGCGCACCGGCCGCGACCACTGGGAGGTCCTCCTGCGGGCGCGCGCCATCGAGAACGGCGCTTACGTCATCGCCCCAGCCACGGTCGGCAACGGCGGAGCGGACTTCAACGCCTACGGCCGCTCGCTGATCGTCGACCCGTGGGGCACCGTCATCGCTTGCGCCCCCGACCAAGAGGGCGTCACCCTCGCAACGCTCGATCTTGACCGGGTCGACGCAGTCCGCGCGTCACTGCCCAGCCTGCAACATCTCCGGCCAGCGGCCTACGCCGTGCGCCAAGCCTGAGGAGGCCCCGAATGTCGATCCACTCCCCCCGAAAGTTCCTCGCCGCCGTCATTGCCGCAGCGCTACTGCTCGGCGGGACCGTGTTCGCAGCCAGCAACGTGCGCCTAGCGACCTCCCTTGCACCAAACAGCCTGCAACCAGCTGAAGCGACCGGACTGCCCGACGCGGCCGTCATCCGCACGATGTTCGAGGGCCTCGTCGGCTTCCTCGACGGCAAGCTCGTAACTGAACTTGCCGAGTCATGGAGCTCGAACGACGACGCGACCGCGTACACCTTCACGCTGCGCCCGGGCGTCATCTTCCACGACGGCACCCCCTTCAACGCCGACGCGGTCAAGACCTACTACGAGTGGGTGCTCGACCCGAACAACAGCGGCGCACGCGGGCGCAACCAACTGAAGGACATCGCCACCATCGACGTGCTTGGCGAACTCGAAGTGCGCATCAACCTCAAGCAGCCGAACGGCGCCTTCATCTACCTGCTTGGCACCAGCAACGCGCGCATCGCCAGCCCGGCCTCCCTCACCCAGTACCCTACCGACCTCGCCCGTCACCCCGTTGGCACCGGCCCATTCAAGTTCGTCAGCTGGGCGGAAGGCCAAAGCGTGATCGTCGAACGCAACGCCGACTACTGGGGCGAGGCCGCCAAGGTCGACAGCCTAGAGTTCATCGTCGTAACGAACGCCGCGACGCGCGTAGCCATGCTGCAGTCCGGCGAAGTCCAGTTCATAGAGGCCCTCCCGCCGCAGCTCGTGCCCGTCATCCAGGCGGCCGCGGGCCTTGACGTCGTGAGCACCAAGACGAACTTCCTCCGCATCCTGCAGCTCAACACCACCAAGGCGCCGTTCAACGACGTGCGCGTGCGCCACGCCCTCAACTACGCCATCGACAAGGAACAACTCGTGAACGTGGCCGTCGCAGGGCTCGCCACGGTCATGACCGCGCCCATCCCGGCCGCCACCTTCGGCTACGCGGAACAGCCCGCCTACACCTACGACCCGGAGAAGGCCCGCTCGCTGCTCGCCGAGGCCGGCTACCCGAACGGTTTCGACATGAAGGTCCTCACCTTCACGGGCGACGAGTACCGCACCGTCGGCCAAGTGCTGCAGCAGATGTTCTCCCTGGTTGGCGTGCGCATGACCCTCGATCAGCAGGAGCGCGGAGCCCTCGTCGATCAGCTCTTCAAGCCCGTCGACGAGAACCCAACGGAAGCGGCGCTCGTCGGCGCCAGCTCCTCGACCGGCGACGCCGACCTGGCGATCACCACCTCGTTCATCAAAGCCTCGTTCCCGCCCGCCTCCAACAACTGGAGCTTCTACGAGAACGACGAGGTCGAAACGCTCGTGAGCGACGCCCGCGCCACCGGCGACCAAGAAACGCGCGCTGCGCTGTACGCCGAGGCGCTCGGCATCATCTGGCAGGACGCCCCCTGGGTCTTCCTCTACAGCCCGGACTCCGTTGCCGGTCGCGCCGCGGCCCTGTCGGGCGTGGCTTACGCGCCAGACAACACCGTAGACGCCCGCCGCGCCGAACTCAAGTGATGACCAGCTGACCCTCAAGGGCCGGGACGGACTCGCGTGCTGCAATACACACTCAGGCGCTTGGTGCAGGCCGTCCCGACCCTCGTCGGCGTCGTCATCCTCATCTTCTTCTTCGTGAGGGCGTTGCCCGGCGACCCGGCACGCCTTTACGCCGGGGTGGACGCCGACGCCGCCACCGTAGCGGCGGGCAGGGTGCAGATGGGCCTCGACCGCTCGCTGCCTGAACAGTTCGGCTACTTCGTCACCGGCCTGGCGCG
>JBIQMD010000267.1:0-3697 GCA_044463725.1 Truepera radiovictrix | reverse complement strand
GAGGTACTTCTTGAGGCGCGGTTCCGCCGCCAAGCGCACCCCGGCCTCGGCAACGTGTTCGGCATAATCGCCCGCGCGCTCGATGTCGGCGAGGGCCTGCAGCGCCGCCCCGAGGAAACGCAGGTCGCTCGCGGCTGGCTGGCGCCTTGCTATGACGGTGAGGATGCGCATCTCGAGCGTTGCCTGGATCTTGTCGATCTCGTCGTCGGCGCGAGCACACTGCTCGGCGGCCGCCACGTCCTGCCCGATGAGTGAACGCCGCGCTAGCTCGCAGCTCTCGCGCACCATGCTGAGCATGCGCACGACAGCGCCGTTGATCTGCCGCAGGTCAAGTTCCAGTGGGTTCATCGAGTCGGTCGCCATGATTACGCAGGGTAGCAGGCCGAGGTAATGGAACGGTCATGAACTTCCCCTGACGAGCGCTCCATACAATGACGGGGTGAGCACCGCGACCCTGTTACTCGTCGAGGACGACGCGACCGTGCGGGAACTAGTGACGCACCACCTGGAGCAGGCAGGCTTCGAGGTCGTTGCGGCTGACAGCGCGGAGAGCGCATGGCCACACGTCGCCTCCAGCGACCTGCTGGTTCTCGACTGGATGTTGCCAGGCGAGTCCGGCCTCGACCTGCTCAAGCGCCTTCGCACTGGCCCGCACGCGGCCAAACCCGCACTGATGCTGACCGCTAGGGCGCAGGAGGCCGCGCGCGTGGAGGGGCTCGAGCGCGGCGCGGACGATTACCTCACCAAACCGTTCTCCGCCGCCGAGTTGGTCGCACGCGTGCGTGCGCTGCTGCGCCGCGTGCGCCCGCCTGCCCGCTTGGGGCACGGTGACCTGGTGATCGACCTTGACCGCGCAGAGGCCGTGTGGCGTGACGCGCCACTCCCACTCACCCGCAGGGAGTTCGAGCTACTGGCGTTCCTTGTTACGAACCCCGGCCGCGTGTTCGAACGCGGCGAGCTGCTTGACAAGGTCTGGGGTGAGTCGTTCTTCGGGACGGAGCGCACCGTCGACCAGCACGTGGCACAACTCAGGGCGCTGCTCGGCCAGGACGCGATCACGACCGTTCGGGGTCGCGGTTACCGCCTTGGCGACTTGGGTGGCGGCGCAGCGGAGGAGTGAGGTGACCAGCGGCGTGCCCAACCAGTCACCTGTGACCGCCTACCGCGATTGGTGGGACGCCCTCGAGGAAGGCGTAATCCTCATCAACGCTGGCCTGGTCGTCGACTTGAACGCGGCGGCCTCTCGCCTTCTCAACGTGGAGCGTGAGCGGGCGAAGGGAGCGCCGCTCATCGCCGTGTTCCGGGACCACCGCATGGAGGCGGCGTGGGCCGCAGGCGTTGGCACGGAACTCGAGATTCGTTCCCGCCGCATTGAACTCGTGCCGGTGGCAGCCGGTCTCGTCCTGCACGACGTCACCGAGCGTCGCCTCGCCGAAGAGGGCGCGAGGGAACTGCTTGCCGTGCTCTCGCATGAACTGCGCACGCCGGTTACTTCGGTGAAGGCCGTCCTAGAGGCCCTGGTAGCAGACCCGAGCCCCGCGCTAGCTGCCCGCTTCTTGCCTCGCGCAATGGCTGAGGTGGATCGGCTTACTCGCCTGCTCGACGATCTCACAGTAGACGTGAAGCCGCCCGTGCTGCGCAGGATACCGCTATTTGAAGTCGTGAACCGCGCGGTAGTTGTGCTGCAGCCGGTGTTGGAGCGGCGTGCCGTGACCGTCGCGCTAGATCTGCCAGACGCCTTGGTGCTGGCCGATGAGGACAAACTCTTGCAGGTGCTAACTAACCTCATCGAGAACGCCGCCGTTCACGGGCCAACTAACGAGATCATCGACGTTACGGGTCGTCAGGTGGAGGGTTGGTTGCGCCTTGAGGTGCGCGACCGTGGCGCGGCACTCGACCCCATTACCGTTGCGCGCTTGTTCCAACCTCACTCACGCGGCCAGGGGAGTTCAAAGGGCACTGGGCTAGGACTCTACATCGTGCGTTCAATCGCCGAGCGCTGGGGCGGCGAAGCGTGGGGCGGGCCACGCACGGACGGTGCGGTCGCTGGAAACGCCTTCGGGGTGAGCGTGCCGCTGGCGCCGGGTAGCGGCCAACCTCGGGACGAACAGTAGTCGTTCCGAACCTGGAACCTCGTCGAGTCGCTGAGCAGCATGCGTCACGGCCGGTGTGGCCAACCCGACATTGAGTCTTTTGTAAGGTGTAGGGCCTTACTGTACGGTCGCGCGCCGGGGGGTCGCGTGGGACGAGCGCACGCAAGAGGGGATGAACCATGAAGGACTTCGCGCTGACCGCCAGCGAACGCCGCGAGACGTCGCTCCATGAGTTGGCGGCCGCCACGTGGACGATAAACCAAGAGTGGACGTTGACATCTTGGGGCGGCGGTCATCTCGTGGCCGAGGGCGTCGCGCCTGACATAAGGCCGGGTAAGTCCGTTGCCGATATTCTCCGCGCCTACGACGTCGATGGCGCGGTCTTGGAAGCGCACAGGCGGGCTCTTGGGGGCGTCGATGCCGAGCTGGTAGTCGAGGCGGCGGGGCGCGAGTTCAAGGTGAACCTCACGCCACTACGCAGGAGCCCTGATCAGGTAGTTGGCGTGGTTGGCTTGGCCCTTGAGGTCACTGCCGAGGCGCGCGAGTCCGAGCGCGTGCGGCGCGAGGCGGCGTTTGGGCGCGCCCTGTCGACGTTCTTCGGGCATGCGGTTAGGCACAAGGTGGATGGCGACTTCTACCAGCAGGCCCTCGACGCCGCACTCGGCATGGTGCCTGGCGTGGAGTCCGGTTCTTTCTGGCTCCGAAACGACGATGGCACCTTCGTGGCGGTCGCCACCTTCGGGCTTGAGCCGCGAGCGCTTGAGGGCGTACCTCATACTGCCGCCGTGCTCGGCCGCGCAGACCTGGGCGACAGTGAGGGCGCCACTATGCGTGTTCCCGTCACAGTACGTGACGAGGCGGTCGCTTATCTACTCCTGCACCGCTCAGGAGTGGGAGAACTCTTCGACGCCCAGGAGCACGACTTCGTGACGCTGTTCGCTGGCGAACTAGCGGCGATCTTCGACCACTTCGTGATGCAGAACGAGCTTGACGAGGAACGCGCTCGCCTCGAACGCTCCGTGGCCGAGTACAAGGCGCTGGCTGAGTTCAGTGCCGAGATCGAGAAGATTCACGACACCGACGAGCTAGTCGAGTACGGCATGCAACGCCTACTGCGTGCATTCAAGTTCGATACGGCGATGTTCACCGACGTTAGCAACGGGTTCCTCCACTTCAAGCGACTGCGGGGGCACACCACTCAAGCGCTCAGCGATGCCGTTAGTGAACCGCAACCGCTGGGAGCAGGCGTCAATGGGCACGTGGCGGCCAGTGGTGAGCCGTTGTACGTCGACGACTATCCCGCCTGGAAAGACCGCCATGAACCGTACATGAGTTCGGGCGTGCAATCCATGCTGGCGCTGCCGGTGCGCCGCGACGGCGAAGTCCTGCATACCTTGTCGTTCGCTACCATCAACCGCCGCGCGGCCCTGGACGAGAACACCGTGAACGTCGCTAGCGGGTTCGTCAAACGCCTGGAGAACGCCTTCGAGCGCTCGCATCACTTGGACGAGATCAGGGCAACGCGCGAGGCGACGTTCCGCTCCCTCGGCGTCGCGCTCGAGTTCCGCGACCTCGAGACGCGCGGTCACACTGACCGTGTGGTG
>JBIQMD010000266.1:0-3702 GCA_044463725.1 Truepera radiovictrix | reverse complement strand
TCTTCTCGGGGCCGAGCTTGGTGTCGCGCGCTTCCTTCTCGAACTTCTCGATGTGGACGCTGGTGAAGGAGTCGGAGCGTACGAGGTTCTCGGAGAGGACGATGGCGTCCTCGAAGTTGTAACCGTCGAACGGCATGATGGCCACGAGCACGTTCTGCCCGAGAGCCAGGCGGCCGACTTCGGAGGCGGGGCCGTCGGCGATGACTTGGTCCTTGACGATCTTGTCGCCTACGTTCACCACGGGGCGCTGGTTCAGGTTGGTGTTCTGGTTGGAGCGCTGGAAGCGGGTGAGCTGGTACTCCTTCTCGATGCCCTTGTCGCCTTCGGTCACGATGCGGTTGGCATCGACGTAAGTGACCGTGCCGGCGGCTTCAGCTACGACCACGGTGCCCGAGTCGCGCGAGACGCGTTCCTCCACGCCGGTACCCACGTAGGGCGCCGAGGTGCGGATGAGGGGCACCGCTTGCGACTGCATGTTGGAACCCATGAGCGCGCGGCCTGCGTCGTCGTGCTCGAGGAACGGGATGAGCGCGGTGGGTACGGAGACGATCTGCTTGGGCGAGACGTCCATGTAGTCGACCTGCTCGGCCGTCACGAAGACGGGGTCACCGAGGCGGCGCGCCACGATGGTGTCCACAGCGAAGTGGCCGTCGTCGGTGAGGGGCGTGTTGGCCTGAGCTACGAAGTACTTGTCCTCGTCGTGCGCGTCGATGTAAACGACCTCGTCGGTCACGCGGCCGTTCTCCACCTTGCGGTACGGGGCTTCGATGAAGCCGAGGTCGTTCACGCGGGCGAAGCTGGCGAGCGAGGTGATGAGGCCGATGTTGGCGCCTTCCGGCGTTTCGATCGGGCAGATGCGGCCGTAGTGGGTGCGGTGCACGTCGCGCACGTCGAAGCCGGCGCGTTCACGGGTGAGGCCGCCGGGTCCGAGCGCGGAGATGCGGCGCTTGTGGCGCAGTTCGGAGAGCGGGTTGACCTGGTCCTTGAACTGGCTGAGCTGGCTGCGGCCGAAGAACTCGCGCAGGGCCGCCACTATGGGGCGGCTGTTGACGAGCTTCTGGGGGGTGGCGGCGTCGGGGTTGCCGAGCAGCATGCGTTCGCGCACGCCGCGCGCCATGCGGCCGAGACCCACGCGGATCTGGTCGGCGACGAGCTCGCCCACGGTGCGGATGCGGCGGTTGCCGAGGTGGTCGATGTCGTCGTAGGAGTAGCCCTCCACCCCGGCCTGCAGGTTGACCAGGTACTGCAGGGTCGTAACCAGACCGTAGTCGACGAAGCGGCCGTCGATGAAGCCGAGCAGCGTCTTCTCTCCGAACTCCAGGCCGAGCTTCTTGTTCATCTTGAAGCGGCCCGCCTCGCCGAGGTCGTAACGGCGGGGGTCGGCCAGCAGCCCGTACAGGTACTGGGTGGCCTTGTCGACCTTGGGCGGGTCACCGGGACGCAGCACGGTGAAGAGGCGCAGCAGCGCTTCATCGGGGGTGATGCCGGGCGTGCCTTCGCTCTCGAGGGTAGCCTCGATGAGCGACTCGTTGCCGGCGAACAGCTCGCGGATCTGGGTGTCGCCGTAGCCCAGCACGCGCAGTATGTAGGTGAACGGGAACTTGCGCTTGTTCACCTTCATCTGCAGCACGTTGGAGTTGTCGAACTCGACCTCGATCCAGGGGCCGCGCTTGGGCATGGGGATGATGCTAGCGGTGTAGCGCGTGGAGGCGGTCACTCCCTCGGGCGCGGTGAAGTAGACGCCCGGGCTGCGGTGGATCTGCGAGACGATGACGCGGTCGGCACCGTTGATGATGAACGAGCCGTCCTCGGTCATGAGGGGCAGGTCGCCGAGGAAGACTTCGTCTTCCTTGATGAGGCCGGTGTCCTTGTGGACGAGCTGCAGCTTGGCGAAGAGGCCGGCGTGGTAGGTGAGGTCCTTCTCGCGGCATTCGTCAGGGCCGTACTCGGGCTCCTGCAGGCGGTACTCGAGGAAATCGAGCGCCAGGTCCGTCTGGCGGCCACGCTCGGTCTCGTCGATGGGGAACACCTCGCGGAACGCTGCCTGCAGCCCGAGGTTCTCGCGTTTCTCGGGTGGGGTACCGCGTTGCAGGAGGCTGTCGTAGGAGGTGATCTGGATGTTCGTCAGGTTAGGGAGTTCTAGGATCTCCTTGATCCTGCCGAAGGTTCTGATCTCGCGCATCTTCATCCCTTCGCTCGAGTAGGGGTCAGGTTGCCGTTGCTGGAGCGTCGCGCCGCCTCCTGGCGGTGGTGGGCCGCCGGTCGGCCCGCGTTCGCGACTCGTTCATGAGAGAGTTGGGTCTGGGAAGCTTGCACTTCCGGACCCGGTTGCGGGTAATATTCAGGGGTAGGGGCGGTGCGCCTCAACGCCGAGAAGCCGCCATGGTGCTTCGCACCACGCTTCTCTTCGCGCGGTGATCGCAGTTCTTGGTTTGTCATCGGGCCGCCTTCCCCAGGTTCAAGATATTGCCTCCCGGCGACCAACGAAGAGAGGTCGACGAGAGTTCGGCGTCCGCACAGCGGTGCGCGGCCGCGAACTTAGTGCTAATCGCCTGCCCATCCAACCTCCACCTTCGCCAGCTTCTCGCCCTACGGGGACCAGCTTCTTCACGGACCAGTCTCGTGTTAGACCGAAGGCTGACTCAAACTTGAAGTATAGCAGCGAACTCAGGTGTTCGCCGTATTGCGCGTTGCCTTGCGGCTTGGGCCGTTCGACGTGTCTTGCGGGCCGCTCGGCGGCGGGCGTGTTGACGCCCGCCGCCTTGTGGCCGAGTGGTGAACTAGTCACCTGCATCCGGGTGCAACGTGATGATTCGGACCCGTAAGGGGCCGATTCATCACGCGCTTACTTAACCTCGACGGTGGCGCCCGCGGCTTCGAGCTTGGTCTTGATCTCTTCGGCCTCTTCCTTGCTCACGCCTTCCTTCACCACGCCGGCCGATTCGACCAGGTCCTTGGCTTCCTTGAGGCCGAGGTCGGTGAGGGCGCGCACTTCCTTGATGACGTTGAGCTTCTTGTCGCCGGCGCTCTTGATGGAGACCGTGAACTCGCTCTGCTCTTCGGCGGCGGCGGCGCCAGCGTCGCCACCAGCGGCGGCGCCCGGCATCATCATGCCCATGGGCATGGCGGCGGCAGCTTCAACGCCCCAGGTTTCCTTGAGTCCGTCTACCAATTCCACCAGTTCAAGAACGGTCAGGCCGCTCAGCTGGTCGATAACTGCTTGCTTGTCGAAAGCCATTAGGCTCCTCCTTCTTCCTTAACCTTGTCTGTGTAGTTGTTGATCACCGTTACCAGGTTCCGCTGCGGACCTTCCAGCACGCCGATGAGTTGCTGCATCGGGGCGAGGAGCAGACCGACCAGTTGCGACTGGACGTCCTGCTTGGTCGGCATCTTGGATACGCGTTCGAGCGCGTCCTCACCGAGGATGCTCCCCTCGAGGCGGCCGCCCTTACTCTTGGGCAGCTCCTTCGCGTGGGCCTTGGCGAACTCGGTGATGGCTTTTACTGGCGCAGCCATCTCCTCGCCCACCAGGACGAGGGCCGTGGGGCCCTTGAGAACATCTTCGAACCCCTCCACGCCTTGCTCTTTGAGCACGACGTTGATGAGGGTGTTCTTAGCGACGAGGATCTTGCCGCCCGCCGCGCCGACCGCGTTGCGGAGGCTTCCAAGATCGTCAGCGCAGAGGCCCTGGTAGTCCACCAG
>JBIQMD010000265.1:0-3717 GCA_044463725.1 Truepera radiovictrix | reverse complement strand
TGTAGTCGGCCAGCGCGCGTAGACGGTCCCAGTAGAAGACCTTGCCTCCGTCGCCGCGGCTGCCCGTCCAGGGCGCTATCGCACCCTGTGATACCGATAGCGTTGGGTCGGGAACGATGAGTTCGGGGTCGAACTGCTGCAGGTAGCCAAGGCCACTGCAGTGCGCGCAGGCGCCGTACGGCGCGTTGAAAGAGAACGTGCGAGGCTCAAGTTCCTCGAGGAACGTCCCGTGTTCCGGGCAGGCGAACTTCTCGCTGAAGAGCTCGTCGATGCCCTCGTCCGGCAGGAACGCGCGGAGGAGGCCCTCGCCCTTGGTGAGCGCGAGCTCCGTCGATTCTGCAATGCGCGAGCGGTCTGCCTCCATGAGCACGATGCGGTCGATGACGACGTCGATGTCGTGCTTCTCGTGACGCTCGAGGTCGGCCTCGAGGGCCTGTTCGATGGTGAGCACCACGCCGTCTACCCGTAGCCGCGCGAAGCCCTCCTTCTTGAGGTCGAGGAACAGCTTGCGGTACTCGCCCTTGCGACCCCTCACCACGGGAGCGAGGAGCATGGCGCGCTTGTCTGGGAAACGCTCGAGGAGGCGGTCGACGATCTCGCTGGCCGACTGGCGCTGGATGACGCGACCGCAGATCGGGCAGTGTGGAATGCCGACGCGGGCGAACAGCAAACGCAGGTAGTCGTGGATCTCCGTGACGGTGCCGACCGTTGACCGCGGGTTGTGGCTGGTGGTCTTCTGGTCGATGCTGATGGCTGGACTGAGGCCCTCAATCGAATCGACATCGGGTTTGTCCATGATGCCGAGGAACTGCCTGGCGTAAGCCGAGAGGCTCTCGACGTAACGCCGCTGCCCCTCCGCGTAGATGGTGTCGAAAGCTAGCGTTGATTTGCCTGAACCGGACACGCCGGTGAAGACGATGAACTTGTTGCGGGGAAGTACGAGGTCGACGTTCTTGAGGTTGTGCGCGCGTGCCCCGCGGATGACCAGGTCCTGCAAGGTTCCTCCCTAACACGCTTTGCAGCGCGGCGCTCTTGGCCAGCGCCAAACGTGACAGTGTACCAGAGGCGCGGACAACCACTGTAAGCCGGTCGCTTCGGGGCCGCCAATGGCTTGAGACTGCTAAGCTAAGCCCCACATACTAGGAGGACCACGTGGCAAGTGTGAGTATCAGGACGACCGGAGAGGTAGACAACGAACGCCTGTTGGCCGCCTTCGGCATGGCTGCCGGTTTCCTTGGCACCTTCATGATCGGCATCTTCTGGGCCATGGGCGCCGTGCTCAAGGCCACGCACAACGGCGGCATCATCGTGCAGCTGCACCTCACGGGCATCTGGAACACCTTGTTCTGGCTCTTCCCAGTTGTCGCCGCTGGCTCGGTAGTCCTCGCCCTCGGGCTCTTCCTTCTCAAGCGCTTCAAGGAAGCAGCGGGCATGGCTGCGCTTCCGACGCTGCTAGTGATCGTCTACTACCTGGCTTTGGTCCAGATTCACGTCGGCGTGCGTTGAGGCAAGGCCCGCCACAGACTGCTGCAGCCGGTTGGTAGTCGTGAGGCGGTCGCGCCGGTTGGCAGCATCCTAAGGAGTTGAGTCAGTTGAAGGTGCGCTATCTTGGACATTCGGCCGTGCAGATCGTGGCCGGAGGTACGGAGTTCGACTTCGTCCCGTACATCAGCGGTAACCCGCGCGCCGGCGTGGCGCTCGCGGAACTCAACCCCGACTTCGTGCTGATCACGCACGCCCACGGCGACCATTGGGGCGACACACCCAAGCTAGCCAAGCGCAGCGGTGCCACCGTGATCGCAACGGCCGAGATAGCGAGTTACGCGGAGAACCTAGGCCTCGATAGCCACGCCATGAACATCGGCGGAAGCATGCAGTTCGACTTCGGGAGCGTAACCCTGACGCCCGCCTGGCACTCCAGTTCGTTCCCGGACGGCAGTTACGGCGGTACGCCTACCGGCATCCTGCTCGAGGTAGAGGGCAAGCGCGTTTTCCATGCAGGCGATACGGCGCTGTTCTCAGACATGAGCCTCATCGGGCGCGAGCCCATCGATCTGGCGTTCCTTCCGATAGGCGACAACTTCACGATGGGCCCGGCCGCGGCCGTCGAGGCCGTCAAGCTCTTGAAGCCCAAGGTCGTCGTTCCCGTGCACTACGACACGTTCCCCCTGATCGCGCAAGACGCGCAAGCGTTCAAGCTCGCCGTCGAGGAGGCAACGTCCGCCTCGTGCGTGGTGCTCGCCCCCGGTGAGGAAGCCGCGTTCTGAAGGACGGCAACGGCTCACCAAGCTTCGTGCCAGAGGGCTACGAGGTCATCAGTCGCCTCGGTTCGGGGCAGACGGCCTTCGTGTACCTGGCTAGGCACCCCGTTTACGGCGAAGTGGCCCTCAAGATCCCGCGCCCGGAACTAGTCCAGCGGCCGGTGCTCAAGAAGATGTTCGAGAACGAGGTGGCCATAACCGTGAAGCTCGCCTCGCCGAACGTCGTCACCGCGTACGAGGGCTTCCCGACCGGCACAGGGGCGTTCCTCGCGCTCGAGTACTGTCAAGGCGGCACCCTCGACCAGCACTTGCTCGAGAAGGGCCGGTTGCCCCTCGAGCGGTGCTACCGCTTCGTTCTCGACGTAGCAACGGGGCTGGGGCATAGCCACGACCGCCAGGTCCTGCACCGCGACGTCAAACCAGCCAACGTGTTCCTCACGGCAGAGGGGCAGGCGAAGCTAGGCGATTTCGGCACTGGCGTGTTCATGGGTGACGAGGGCGCCGACCGCGTAGGCACTGCCTTCTACATGGCGCCCGAAGTGTTCGAGGGCAAGTCGGCTGGCGTGCGGTCGGACATCTACTCTCTTGGCGTGCTCGCGTACGAGGTGATCGCGGGTGAGCGGCCGTTCGTAGGGGCGTCTTACGACGCGCTGATGGTCGCGCACCGCACTAGCGTGCCCAAGGACCTGCGTTCGTTGCGTTCTGGGCTGCCGATCGAGGTCGTGCGCGTCGTGTCTCACGCCATGATGCGCGACCCGGCGCGGCGCTACGCGAGCGCCCGGGACTTCGCGGTTGCGCTGGTGGCGGCGTCTGGCGTCGACAACGGTGCCGTTCTAGCTGGCGAGGCCGCGGCAGACGCGCCCGCAGCCAAGGTCACTGGCCGAGCTGGGCGCGCCACGGCCGTGCCGACGGACGTGGGCAAGGATGACGACCAGAAGACCGAGCGCAAGCAGGGCGGCATCTTCGGGTGGTTGAAGCGCCGGCGCGAGTGACGCTGGCAGCCTGCGTCCATGTGAACGGTTAGCCAACCGCCTACCTGGTAGCCTTAACGCCTAGCTGGGCGGTCAAGTATGCAGCACCCCGTCTCGAGCTAACGAGTTAGAATCGGAACGAGTCCTAGTTGCAGGCCCGTTCGTGCGCAGCTGCGCCAGCGGCGCGGCAGACAAGAGTCACCAGAAATCTTCCACGAGAGGTGTACACATGAGCGACAAGAAGCTGGAGATCCAAGGTCTACACGCCCGAATCGTCGGTGGCGACGAGATCCTGAGGGGCGTAGACCTAGTAGTGCCGCGTGGCGAAGTCCACGCGCTCATGGGTCCCAACGGCTCAGGCAAGTCAACCCTAGCCAAGGTCATCGCTGGCGACCCGCAGTACGAGGTCACGGCAGGCGACATCCTCCTAGAGGGCCAGTCCATCCTCGAGATGGAGCCGGACGAACGCGCCCGCGAGGGGCTCT
>JBIQMD010000264.1:0-3724 GCA_044463725.1 Truepera radiovictrix | reverse complement strand
GACGACCTAACCTTCATACGGAACGGAACGATCGTGCTCGATAGCCAACGGCACGAGCTTGAGGAGGGCTGGCGGCGCCTGACCTTCAGGCATGCGGGCGTGAGCCTTCCGGCCGTGACCGGCACTCTACTTCTGGATCACCGCACGCAGGGCAGCCTTCACGCCGCGGCTACACCCGACTTCGAGCGGGCAGTGGATCAGCTCCGCGCGTTGGGGGCCACCAACATCGAGGCCCAGGGGATGCCGCTGGAGGAAGTGGCGGTACACGTTCTGCGTGGCGCCGCAGTGGCTGGCGGTGCGGCACATGCTTAGGCTCGCTGCCGCCGAGGTGCGGTACTTGGCCGTTTCGTTAGCGGCGTGGCTCGGCTGGACTCTGGTCATGTCGTTATGGCCGGCCCTCGAGCGGCCCTTCTTAGAGGCCGTGCCGAGCGTGCTGGCTTTCCTCTTCCTGGTAGCGCCGATCGCCGCAGTTATATGGGCCTTTCGGGCGCTGAGCATCGAACGGACCGAGGGCAGGTTCCGGCTCTTCCTAACGCTGCCCGTGCGTCCGTGGCACGTGGCGGCCGCTCGGCAGCTGCGGAGTTGCGCCCTCCCGCTGGCCGTCCTGGTCGTTGGTGGCCTGTTGTTCATGGTCGGCTTGGTTGGCACTGGCCGGGAGTTCCTGATGACCCTAACGGGTAGCTGGGTGCTGGGAGTACTGTTCATGACCAGCCTCGCCCTGGTGGCGTTGGTGACGCTCCTTTACGACCTCGGCGGCATGGCTTTCGCCCAGGTGGGCATGGCGCTCATGGCCGCGCTCGTGTTCATTGCCAACGCGTACGTGGACAGCTTCAGCCAAGACGTGATGGGGGCGGTCAACGCGTTCGCGCAAACGCCGACCGCCCTCGTGGCGGCCTGCGTGCTCTGTGTGGTCTTGTGGCTGGCGGACTTCGCGGTGTTGAGGTGGCGGGGCGTGCTGTAGGCCGGCCCGGGCGCGGCGCCGTTTGCGAGCCCAGGCTCCGACTCGCCGCGCTTCGCCTTCGGGCGGCCATCGGTTTCATCAAACCCCAGCCCTTGCCACCTGTCGCT
The DNA here is from genome assembly GCA_044463725.1 of Truepera radiovictrix. GTDB lineage: Bacteria > Deinococcota > Deinococci > Deinococcales > Trueperaceae > JAAYYF01. The sequence continues at coordinate 2,656 of JBIQMD010000264.1, read as the reverse complement.
TCGCGCGGTGCATAATGGCCCGGATAGTTACATGCCTCGTTGGTTATAGACGCGCTGCTCCGAGCGGCAGAAAGCGATTGATTACGTATGGTTCGTGTTTCCCAAGGGTCAATACGGCCGGCCATTGTCCGGCTGGCGTTACTCCTAAGCCTAGTCCTGGCGGGCTCCGCGTCCGCGCAGGCGTTCTTCCTGCCGACCGGCGCCGAGGTCCACAACACGGGCGACCCGCGCATGGTCTTCGACTCCCGTGGCGGCGTGCACCTCACCTACCCGATAGTTGCCGGTAGCGGCGCGGTTTACGCCTACTGCGCCTCGGCTTGCACCGAGCCCGAAGCGTTCGAGTCGTTGAGTCTCTACACCGAGGACGAGGGAGCGGTGAGTACCGCGCTCATCGCGGTGGACGCTAGCGACCGGCCGCACCTGCTCATCTCCGCCTACGACTCCATCATCTACGCCACTTGCGCGTCGGCGTGCGGCGAGGGCCAGAACTGGGAAGCGGCCGTGATCTACGTGCAAGGCGACGAATGGGAGCTCACCGGCGACGCCTTCGCGCTCGACCCGCAGGGCCGCCCGCGCTTCCTGCTGCACGCCTACCAGGCGTACCTGGGCATGTTCGCGCCCGACCCGGGCACCATGTACTTCGCTTGCGACGCCGATTGTCTTGACCCCGCCAGTTGGACGGGCAGTGTGGTCAGCGAACAGTCGTGGCTGGAGCCCACCCTCCGCTTCGACGCCAGCGGCGGGGCACACGTGGCCACCGTTATCCCCGTGGACGACGTCGAGCTGGTGGCGTACCTCAACTGCGCTGCCGACTGCGGTAACGAAGAGGTCGACAACTGGCCGGGAGTGGGCTTGGCCGAGGCGTACTCAGACCGTTACATCGCGGAGGTAAGTCCGGCAGTTTCGATGGCCGTGGGCAACGACGGCACGGTGCGGCTAGCGTTCCTGGGCGCCGATGGTGATGAGAGCTTCCTCGGTTACTTCGAGTGCCTGACCGACTGCACTGCCGACGATGGCGGTTCCTGGGAGGGGCTCATGCTCCTGCACAGCGCTGAAGGCAGCGACCTGGGTGACGGTATCTCGCTGGTGCTCGACCAGCAGGACCGCCCGCGCCTGGCGTACACCGGCAGCGCGAGCATCCTCGTGGCCTACTGCGACGGCGACTGCGTGGGCCGCGACGGCCCCGACGACTGGTCGCTGGTGGTGGCCGAGCTGGCTAGCGACATCCCGCCCGACGACATCTTCCTGTATCACAACTGCACGGTAGGCATGTGGTTCCTGCGCCAGCCCGCACTGGCCATCCAACCGGACGGTTTGCCGGTCGTGGCCTACCGCGCGGAGGACGTCAGCAGCGGCTTCACCACGCCCGACCCGACCAAGCCCGCCTGCGTGGCCGGAGTCGATATGACCATGACGCGACTGGCGGTGCTCGGGTCGTACTAGGGGTCGGGGCCTAGATGCTCTAGGCCCGGGCCGACCGGCTGGCACTTAGTAGAAGCCGTGCACCTAAGGTTAGGCATGGTTGTTGAGGTGCGCCCCAGCTACTAGACCCAACTGCGGGAGCCGGCTGGGTTGTGTCTACGCCGATTATGGTTGCGGTTACGTCGTTTGGAGCCTATGGTGGATACGGAGGTGCGGAATGCCAAGCGTCTCAACGGACAACTTCAGTGCAGGAACCGCGGTCCATATCCACAGCCCGGATCAGCGTGAGGAGTTACTGGAACTAGGCCGTGGTCTCGAAGAACATCTTAGGCAGCCTGACGGGCGCGCAGTTGAGCTCGTCATCGAGGGTGGTGCTTCGCGGCTGCGCGTCCCACCGCCAGTACTGGCCGCGTTTCAGTTAGTCGTCAGAAAGCTAATCGAGCAGGGAAGCGCCTTCGTCGTAGGTGTGGAGGACGAGTTGACTACACAGGAGGTAGCTGACCTGCTGAACGTCTCGCGTCAGTACGTGGTGCGCCTTATGGACGAGGGGCGTCTGGCGCACCACATGGTGGGAACGCATCGGCGGGCGTCCCTGAGCGACGTACTGATTTTCAAGGACGAGCGCGACGCCAGACGCCGTGGAGCGTTGGGGAAACTGATCAAGTTGACTGAGGAGCACGGCCTTTACGAGGATGGCCGCGAGTAGGTGAGTGATAGTTGGCGCCGCTCGTTGTCATGCTCGACGCCAACGTCCTATTCGGGCGAACGTTGCGGGACGTGCTTCTGTATGCGGCGGCTGAAGGTCTGTATCAGGCTCGGTGGAGTACTGAGACTTTGGACGAGGTGCGCCGCAACCTCGTCCAACAGGGCAAATTGACGACAACGGCGGCGACGCGCTTGCTTGCCTTATTGCAGGATGCGTTCGACGAGGCAGAAGTGGTTGACTACGAACGGTATTTGGAGCAGGTTGAGAACCATCCAAAGGATCGTCACGTTTCGGCAGCCGCGTTACAGGCTGGGGCCGCAATCATCGTCACGAAGAACTTATCGGATTTCGTCCCGGCGCCCCACGGGGTAGTCGTGGAGTCTCCAGATGCATTCTTGAATCGCCTGCTGAACATGAGTCAGACACGGGTGTTGAAAGTGATCCGCATCCTAGAGGCCACCTATGGACAACCCCGTCTCACCGTCGAAGATTTGCTAATGACCTTGAATGGAGATGCCCCGCATTTCG
>JBIQMD010000263.1:0-3730 GCA_044463725.1 Truepera radiovictrix | reverse complement strand
ATTCAGGCACGCTAGTCGTGCCGAGCACGAGCCGCAGTACGTCGACGCGGTGATCTTCGGGCAGGCGCTGGACGAGCACGGCGTATTTGCCCGTGTAGGTCAAGCCCTTGCGCCGCGACTCGATGGCGTCCGCGTCGAGGAGCATCTCGCCGCGCAAACTGAAGGGGTTGATGGGGTAGGCCATCATCGGCGCGGGCGGGAAGCGGTCAGTGATGACCTCGTAGTCTGGTACGGGTATGCCAGCCAGGTGCGCCTTCTCCATGGCGATGGCAACGACGTACGCGTCGAGCGCCTCCGCGGTCGAGGGCAGCACGACCTTGCCTGCCAGTTCGGAATCGAGTGACGCGTAATAGCCGCGCGTCAAGTAGGTGTAGTCGCCTGCCACGTTCGCCAGCTCGGCCCTCACGGGGCTGGTTGGTTGGCCGAAGCGTTGCCTGTCAAGGGTCATGAACGGCCTGTACGACATAACTACCCCACGCCCAGAGCGGCTACCCCAGGTAGGGTGCGCCCTTCGAGGAACTCAAGCGACGCCCCGCCACCAGTGGAGACGTGCGAGATGCGGTCGAGCACGCCCGCGGCGTTGAGCGCAGCGATCGAGTCGCCACCACCGACGACCGTGAAGGCGTCCAGCGCGGCGACGGCGGTGGCGACCGCGCGCGTGCCAGCGTCGAACGGTGGCGTCTCGAAGACCCCTAGCGGGCCGTTCCAGAAGACCGTCTTGGCTGGGCTGAGGGCCTTGGTGAACTCCGCGACGGCCGCCTGCCCGACATCTAGCCCCATGAGGCCGTCTGGGATGGCGTTTGATGGGTGCACCGAGCTTGCTCCGCCTGGTGCGATGCTGGCGGCGCAGACGGAGTCTGCTGGAAGCACGAGCTGTACGCCACGAGCGGCCGCCTGCGCCAGGACCCGCTCGGCGACGCCGAACATGTCCGGCTCGACTAGCGACTTGCCTACGGCGCCGCCCTGCGCAGCGATGAAGGTGTACGCCATGGCGCCGCCGACGATGATGGTGTCTGCCAACCCGAGCAGGCGCTCGATCACTGCCAGCTTGTCGCTTACCTTCGCCCCGCCAAGCACCACTGCGAACGGTCGCCGTGGGCTGCTCACGAGGCGGGAGAGTGCTGCCAACTCGGCCTTCATTAGGAGTCCGGGCGCGTTGGGAAGCAGGTGAGCCACGGCCTCCGTAGTCGCGTGGGCGCGGTGCGCAGCACCGAAGGCGTCGTTGACGTAGAAATCGGCGTACGAGGCAAGCACCCGCGCGAGGGCCGGGTCGTTGGCCTCCTCGCGCGGGTCGAAGCGGCTGTTCTCGAGCAGCGTGATGCTGCCGCTCGGGGCGGCAGCGACGAACGCTTGCTGCTCGGTGCTAGCTGGACCGGAGGTCGGCGCATAGCGCACGGGCCTTTCGAGCAACTTAGCCAGGCGCTCAGCTACGGGCGCAAGGCGGTACTTCGCGTCCGGACCGCCCTTCGGCCTTCCGAAGTGCGAGGTCAACACGAGTGTTGCGCCCCTGGAAAGCAGCGACTCGATGGTCGGCAGCGCCGCGCGGATGCGCGTGTCGTCGACGACCTCCCCGTTGCCGTCAACTGGCACGTTGAAGTCGACGCGCAGGAGCACGCGCCTACCGCTTACAGCTAGCTCATCGAAGTCAGGCTGCACGCTTAGCTCCTCAGAGGCCCCGGCTCATGATTTCGAGCACGTCGACCATGCGCGTGGAGTAACCCCACTCGTTGTCGTACCAGACGAACACTTTCGCTAGGCGGCCCTGGCTCTTGGTCAGGAGGCTGTCGACGATGCCGGAGTGCGGGTCGCCGACGATGTCTGCCGAGACGATCGGGTCGGTCGTGTACCGCACGATGTTCTTCAAGCGGCCATTGGCTGCCGTTTCGAGGGCGCCGTTGATCTCGGCGACGCTCGCCTCGCGCTTGAGCAGCGCCGTTACGTCGGAGATGGAGCCCGTCGGGGTTGGCACACGCAACGATGACCCGTCGAAGATGCCCTTGAACTGCGGGAGAACCTTGGCAACGGCCTTCGCGGCGCCCGTCGAGGTCGGGATGATGTTGGTGGCGGCATTGCGGGCCCGGCGCAGGTCCTTGTGGGGTGCGTCGAGGATGCGCTGGTCGTTCGTGTAGGAGTGGACCGTCGTCATCAGCGCCTGCTCCACGCCAAAGACCTCGTCGAGGACCTTCATGACGGCAGCAAGCGAGTTGGTCGTGCATGACGCGTTGGAGATCACTTCATGCTTGGCCGCGTCGTACTGCTCTTCGTTGACGCCGAGCATGATGTCGAAGTCGGAGTCTGGGCTCGGTGCGCTGATGAGGACCTTCTTGGCGCCGGCTGCGATGTGCGCCGCTGCCTGAGCGCGCTTGGTGAAGATGCCGGTTGACTCGACGACGACGTCGACCTTGTGCTCGCCCCAGGGAATGTCTGCCGGGTCGCGGTGCTCGGTGGCAGCGACCTTCTTGCCGTCGACGATGATGTTCTCGGCGTCATGGGTGATCACCCCGGGGAAACGCCCGTAGGTGGAGTCGTACTTAAGGAGGTGCGCTAGGGTTTCATTGTCCGTGAGGTCGTTGACGAGCACGACTTCAAGTCCGCGGGCGTGCGCGATGCGGAAGATCTGACGGCCGATGCGGCCGAACCCGTTGATTCCTATCCTCATGTCTTCACTGCCTTCCAGCGGCGCCACCCAGTGGTGCCGCGTCACGGAACGACCTTGGCGGTGGCGCCGTGCATGCTGTCCTCATTGTATCGCAGGCCCGGTGTTTGCCCGGTAGACCTAAGTCCCGCGTGTTATGGCGCAGCGGCCTTCAGGCCTTGGTTAGCCCGAAGACCAGCTGGTCGCCTTCCAGATCGTGCTCCTCGCTGTACGCGCCAGGTGCCGGAGGGCTAACGACGTAGGCGGTGGCCAGCACCTCGCGGGCGATGGTCGCGCCGTGCTCGGAGATGGCAGCTGCCAGCTCCCCGCTACCCGTGATGCTTAGGTTGATGCGGTCAGCGACGTCAAGGCCGGCGGCCTTGCGGCCGTTCTGGACGAGGCGCACGACGTCGCGCGCGAGGCCCTCGCGGCGAAGCTCGGGGGTCACGCGCGTGTCGAGCGCCACGAGGTAGCCACGCCCTTCTTGCGCCGCGTACCCTTCTGGGCTGCGGGCGTCGAGGAGCAGGTCGTCAGGCTCGAGTTCTAGCGTGACGTCGCCGAGGACTACGGAGGAGGTCGCGCCGGCCCGGATGTTCGCTGCGACGACGCGCCCATCGATCGCTTCGAGCGCCGCGCGCAACTGCGGGATGAGCTTGCCTACGCGCTTGCCTAAGCGCGGCAGGTTGGGCTTGACGCTGTAATCGACGAAGTCGTCGTTCACGTCTAGGAAGCGCACGTTCTTGACGTTCAGCTCTTCGAGGAGCTGGCCGACCAGCGCGCGCACGCCCGCTAGCTCGTCATCGCTGCGTACGCGCACGAGCACCTCAGGCAGAGGCTGCCTCAACTTCACTCCCGAAGCTGCCCTGGCCGCACGGCCGAGTTCTACGAGGCGCATGAGGGCGCGCATGTCGCGCTGCAACTCCTCGTCGCCTTGGGTGACGGTCGCCGTCGGCCACGCCGCGAGGTGCACGCTGTTCGGCGCCTCGGGGTCGAGACTGAGCACCAAGTTCTGGTAGAGCGCCTCGCTCGTGAACGGGGCCATCGGCGCCATGAGCTTGGCGATCGTAACGAGCGCCTCGTGCAGGCTGGCGTAGG
>JBIQMD010000262.1:0-3735 GCA_044463725.1 Truepera radiovictrix | reverse complement strand
CTCTACCCAGCCACGTTGGCGGTGAGCAAGCAGCTCCTACCCGTTTACGACAAGCCGATGGTCTACTACCCGCTCTCCACGCTCATGCTGGCGGGCGTGCGCGAGGTGCTGATCATCTCGACGCCGCGCGACTTGCCCGCCTTCCGCCAGCTGTTGGGCAGCGGTGAGGGTTGGGGCATGCGCTTCGAGTACGTGGTGCAGGAGCGCCCGGAGGGCATAGCGCAGGCGTTCCTTCTGGGCGAGGAGTTCCTCGGCGACCGGCCTTCTGCGCTGGTCCTCGGCGACAACCTGTTCCACGGCTACGGCCTCACGGGTCTCCTCCAGACCGCCGACGCGCGCCTCGACGAGGCCACGGTCTTCGGCTACCGCGTGAGCGACCCGCAGCGTTACGGCGTGGTGGGTTTCTCGGACGACGGGCGCGTGACCGGCATCGAGGAGAAGCCGGCCCGGCCCGCGAGCAACTACGCCGTTACGGGCCTCTACTTCTACCCGCCCGGGGTGGCAGCGGAGGCGCGTGCGCTGCGCCCGTCGGCCCGCGGCGAGCTGGAGGTGACCGACCTCAACCGTCGCTACCTCGAGCAGGGCCGGCTGCGCGTCGAGCTGATGGGCCGCGGCATGGCGTGGCTAGACACGGGCACGCACGAGAGCTACCTGCAGGCCTCCAACTTCGTTGAGACGCTCGAGGCGCGGCAGGGCCTCAAGATCGCGTGCCCTGAAGAGATCGCGTTCCAGAGCGGGTGGGTGGACGCCGCGCAGCTAGAGCGCCTGGCGGCGCCCATGAAGGGGAACGCGTACGGGAAGTACCTGTTAGGTCTGTTGGGGCGTTAGCGGGCCTCGGAACGTAACAGTGGCTGGACTCCGAAGCGTCCGCAAACGTGATATCCATTTGTTCACCAACGTGATGTCCGAAAATCCGCAAACGTGATGCTCTGGCTCCGTGTCCGGCTATCTACCGCGGATTGTTGATGGCACCATTAAGTCCTCGCTGGAGACGTTCGGCGCCATTCTGCTCCAAGGTCCTCGTGCGGCGGGCAAGACCACGAGCGGACTCCAGGCGGCAGCCAGCGCGGTTCGCCTCGACGCCTCACCCGACTTAGTGACTTTAGCCGCAATCTCGCCGAAGACGGTGCTAGCTGGGGCCGCCCCCCGACTGATCGATGAGTGGCAACTCGCACCTACGATCTGGAACGCCGTTCGCAAAGAAGTCGACCGCCGGGGCGCTCCGGGCCAGTTCATCCTCACGGGCTCCGCTACTCATGCGGACGACCTGACGCTCCACAGCGGCGCAGGTCGCTTTCGCCGCGTGACCATCCGACCGATGACGCTCTCAGAAAGCGGTGACAGCACGGGCGCCGTGGCCCTAACCGAGATCTTGCAGGGGAACTCCATAGCTGGACTAGGTGGGCCGACCGTTCAGGACTTCGCTGAACTCATCGTCCGTGGGGGCTGGCCCGCCCTCGTGCGTAACGGAGCTAGATCCGCTAGCGACTATCTCACCAGCTATCTCGAGGACGTGGCGCGCGTCGATCTGCCTGCGAGCGACCTAACGGTGGACCGAGTAAGGATGCTTGCCCTGATTATGGCCTTGGCGCGGAACGTTGCCTCTGAAGCGTCAGCTAACAAGCTTGGTAAAGAAGCGGAGATCGGCCAGGGTAGTGGGTCTGCCCAGACGGTTTCTGCCCAGAGTGTCCGCAAGTACCTAGACGCCTTGAGCCGGGTTTTCGTCATTGAGGAGCAGCCGGCATGGGCGCCGCACTTGCGCTCAAAAGTGCGCGTGAGGGTACAGCCAAAATGGCACTTCATTGACCCGTCGCTCGCCGCCGCCGCGCTCCGGGCCAGCCCAGCAGGCCTCCTGACCGATCTCAAAACGCTAGGCTTGCTGTTCGAATCGTCGTGCGTGAGGGACTTGCGGGGCCTCGCCGATGCAATCGGAGGCAAGGTTTACCATTACCGCGACGAATCGGGCCTAGAGGTGGACATCATCGTTGAATTAGGTGACGGCGGCTGGGCGGCGTTCGAGGTGAAGCTAGGCGGCGCGGAGCATATCGACTCGGCGGCCGCCAATCTCAAGAAGTTGCGGGAGAAAGTCTCACAACAACGTGTCGGTCAACTGCGGTCACTGAACGTGACTACCGCTGGCAAGACCAGCCTCACGCGGTCGGACGGCGTGAACGTAGTGGCCCTTGGTCATCTTGCATGAGCCATTGGGCAAGAGCGCCCCGGGGGTCTGCAACGGCACCTCAACCAGCGCCGCCTGCGCGCTGAGGATATGCGGCAGGAGCAGGGCGAAGCGGCGACCGATGCCCACGGAGCGGCATCTAACCTCCTGACCCGCCAACCACAAAGCATCGCGAGGTGCTACGCCGTGCTACAGTGAACGCATGAAGAGCATCAGTCAGCGAGAACTTCGAAACCAGAGCGCCGCAATCATGGACGCCGTGGAAAGCGGTGAAACCCTGACGATCACCAGACGCGGAGTTGAGGTAGCTGAGCTGCGGCCAGTGTCCAGTGGCACCTTCGTGCCAACGGCCGAGGTCGTACGGCGCCTCGGGCGCTTTCCCGTTGGCGGGCTCAAGCAGATGCGCCAAGAAGCAGACGCGCTACTAGGCGACGACTCCCTTGCCTTCTGACCAACGCCTAGAGCGCGGCATGCTAGATACGTCGGTACTGATTGATTACGCCGACATCCCCCAGGAACGACTTCCTCGGCTCTCAGCGATTTCTGCAATTACGCTTGCCGAGCTATCCCAGGGCCCTCATCTCACAACAGACCCGGCTGAGCGCACTATCAGGCTGGAGCGCCTGCAGGAGATTGAATCAATATTCTCAAGCCCAATACCGTTCGATGCGACGGCGGCACGGAGTTATGGATCGCTTGTAGCACTCATAGCGGCAATGGGCCGGCATCCGCGGCCCCGGCGGCTCGACCTAATGATTGCGGCTTCAGCAGCCGTCCACGGGCTCCCGCTTTTCACACGTAACGGCAGCGACCTCGAGGGGCTAGCTAGTCGAGTTGAAGTTGTTACGGTCTGAAGCGCGTCACTTGACACCGCGACCCTCTGCGTTGGCCATCACTGCGGCAGACACGTAAGTCGCCAACCCAGCCGCCCGCTTCTCGTAGTAGGCGGTGAAGCGCGGGTCCGCCAAGTACATATCGCCGAGGCCCTTGTGGATCTCGTAGCTACAATCGTAGTAGTAGCGCGAGATCAGCTGCCTGTGCGCCTCGGCCTGCTCCAGGGCGCGCGGGTCCGTAGCTGGCACGCCAGCCGCCATGAGTTCGGCGAACTTGGCTTCGTTGGCGACCGTCTCCGCGCCGATGCGCGCCCAGTCGTCCTTGCCGTAGCGCCGCGTGCGGCGTTGGCTTTCGCTGTATGCGCTCGTGTTACCCCAGCGCTCTTCGGCCTCCTGCGCATGCTTGGTTGGGTCTTCACAGCCGAAGACCTCGAGTAGTTCCTTAGAGGTTAGGTCGATTCCCATGGTCTTTGCCTCCAGCTGCTTGCGTAACGACCGGCGCACGGCGAGCAGGCGTTCTATCCGGGCGTTGATGACGGCCTCTTGGCGCCGCAGGTGCTCGCGGGCGTCGTTCTCGGGATGGGCGAGGAGTTCGGCGATGGCGTCCAACTCGAAGCCGAGCTCGCGATAAGCCAACACGTCGTGCAGGCGTTCAAGGTCGGCCGGACCGTAAAGCCGGTAGCCAGCCTCGGTGCGCGCGCTTGGGGAGAGTAGACCGATGGC
>JBIQMD010000261.1:0-3745 GCA_044463725.1 Truepera radiovictrix | reverse complement strand
GGCCCTCGCGTACGGCCTCGAGAAGAAGGGCAACGAGACGGTCCTCGTCTTCGACTTGGGCGGCGGTACCTTCGACGTCTCCGTCCTAGAAGTCGGCGACGGCGTGTTCGAGGTGCGCTCCACCAGCGGGGACACGCACCTCGGCGGCTCCGACATGGACTACGCCATCGTCACGTGGCTAGCGGACGACTTCCAGAAGCAGTACAGCGTCGACTTGCGCAAGGACAAGCAGGCCCTCCAGCGCCTCATCGAGGCGGCGGAGAAGGCCAAGATCGAACTTTCAGGGTTGCCGGAAACGACCATCTCGCTCCCGTTCATCTCGATGGACCCGGCATCCAACACGCCGCTCTACCTAGACACGAAGCTGACCCGCTCGAAGTTCGAGGAACTAATCGACCCGCTCCTCAAGCGCGTAAGGCACCCCCTAGAGCAGGCCCTCAAGGACGCCAAGCTGACTGCGGCAGACATCGACGAGATCATCCTGGTGGGCGGCGCAACGCGTGTGCCCGCAGTCAAGAAGATCGTCAAGGACATCCTCGGCAAGGATCCGAACCAGACCGTCAACCCCGATGAGGTGGTGGCGCTCGGCGCCGCCGTCCAGGCCGGCGTTCTCACCGGCACGGTCGACGACATCGTGCTCCTCGACGTCACGCCCCTCAGCCTCGGTGTCGAGACCAAGGGCGGCGTCCTAACCAAGCTGATCGACCGCAACACCACGGTGCCCGTACGCAAGTCGGAGACCTTCTCGACGGCAGACAACAACCAGACAGGCGTGGAAGTCCACGTGCTGCAAGGTGAACGGCCGATGGCGGCGCACAACAAGTCGCTTGGGCGCTTCAAGCTCGACGGCATCCCGCCAATGCCTGCAGGCATGCCGCAGATCGAGATCACGTACGACATGGACGCCAACGGCATCCTGCACGTGACCGCCAAAGAGAAGTCCACTGGCAAGGCCGCTAGCATCACCATCCAGAACACCACGACCCTAAGCGACGACGAAGTGGACCGGATGGTCAAGGACGCCGCCGCCAACGCCGAGGTGGACCGCGTAGCCAAGGAGCTCGCAGAGGCCAAGAACCAACTTGACGGCATCAAGCTCCAGGCGCGCAAGGCGCTAGAGGAAGCGACCGACGCAACGGACGAGCAGAAGAAGCCCGTCGAGGACCTCGTTGGCGAAGCGCAGCAAGCGCTCGACTCGGAACTGACGACCAAGGACCGCCTCGAGGCCATCGGCCGCGATCTGGCAGACAAGCTGCAAGCGTTCACGCAGAGCGTCAGCCAACAGCCGGGCGGTCAAGGCGCTGGGCACGACGACGGTGGGCGCCAAGAGCCTCACCAGGGCGACGACGACGTCATCGACGCGGAGTTCAAGCCCGCGGGCTGACCCAGCGCCCGCTTGGCGCAGCGCAGTGCTGCGCCAAGCGGCTGGAACCAGGACCATATGACCAAGACAGGCGATCACGACAAGGGCGGCGGAACCTACCCGGAACCAACCTCCGCCGCTACTGAAGCCGGAGAGGCCGGCGCTCGAGAGGCGGCAGGCGCGCCAACTCAGCAGCCGAACAACACACCTGACGCGCCAGACGGCACGCAGGCCGCTGAGCAAGCGAGCGGAGCCGCTACGGAGGCCGACATCCTACGAGGTGAACTCAAGCGCTTACGCGAACGCAGCGACGCGCTGCAAGACGATCTTAAGGAGGCCAACGACCGCATTCTGCGGACCAGGGCCGAGATGGAAACCATGCGCAGGCGCCTGCTCGGCGAGGTAGACAACGCCCGCGAGACGGGCCGCGACGAGGCCACCCTTCCGGTGCTCGCCGTTTACGACGACCTGGAACGTGCCCTCGTGGTGGCGTCCGAGTCGGACGACCCGGCCAGCATCGTTACCGGCGTGCAACTCGTCAAGGAGAACCTCGAGCGGCAGTTGGCCGCGCTAGGTATCCGGCGCGTCGGCCACGTCGGTGACCACTTCGACCCGCACATCCACGAGGCGCTGACCACCATCCCTGCCGGCCCCGGCCTTGCGCCAGGTACCATCGCTCAAGTGTTCGAGCCCGGCTTCGTGCACGGCGAACGGCTCGTGCGCGTTGCGCGCGTCGTGGTCGTGGCAGAACACCAGGCGAACTGACGATGAGGGGCGCGCAACTCCGTCGTGGGGCCGCGCGCCCCGGTCATGGCGTGGGAGGTTAACGTGGCGGCCCCCTACAAGGACTACTACCAGACGTTGGGCGTCAACAAGGACGCCACCAAGGAAGAGATCAGGCGCGCCTTCAGGAAGCTCGCTGCTAAGCACCACCCTGATCGCAACCAAGACGACCCTGGAGCAGAGGAACGCTTCAAGGAGATCAACGAGGCGTACACGGTCCTCGCAGACGAGGAGAAGCGCAAGCTGTACGACCAGTACGGTAGCGCTGGCAGTGTGCCGCCGTTCGCTGGGGGCCGCGGTGGCGGCGCGCAGTACCGCAACGTCTCTCCAGAAGAGTTCGCCGGCTTCTCCGACTTCTTCCAGTCGCTCTTCGGTGGCTTCGGTGGCGCACGTGGGGGTTTCACGAGCGACTTCGGTGGCCGTGGCGTAGGCAGCGACCCGTTCGATTTCGGGTCGCCGCGCATCGGCAACGTCGAGGCGCGGCTCGACGTGCCTGTCGTTGAGGCGTTTCACGGCGGGCCGACGACGATAAGCGTTGGAGGCAAGAACCTCGAGGTAACGCTGCCGCGCGGCGTGCGCGACGGAGCGAAGCTGCGACTGCGCGGCCAAGCGCCTTCAGGCGGAGACCTGATCTTGCACGTGAGGCACCTGCCAAGCACGACCTTCAAGGTCGAGGGTGACGCCGTACGCGTCCAACTACGCGTGCCTGACTACCTAGCAGCACTAGGTGGCACGGTGCGCGTTCCTACCCTCGACGGGGAAGTAGACATGACGCTGCCAGCTGGCTCGTCGAGCGGCCGCGTGCTGCGCTTGCGCGGCCAAGGGTGGCCTGGAGCGGGCGGCACGCGCGGCGACGAGTTCGCAGAGGTGGTAGTGATAGTTCCAACCGACTTGAGTGACGAGCAACGCAGCGCGTACGAACAACTGCGCGACCTGACGGCCGTCGCCTGACCAGCTACCTCGTCGCGGCGGGCCAGGTTGGCGCTGTTGTGCAAGTGTTAGCCTCTCACCCATGACTATTTCCACCCGCGTTCGTGCACTCCCAGCACGCTTTCTGCCAGGCCTGTTCGTGGCCGCCATCTTGGCGCTCGGCAGCGCCGCATTCGCTCAGTCGGGCGCAGCTACTAGCGACCCCGTCGTCATCCGCTTGGGCAGCCGCGAGGAGCGCGCCAGCGAGATCGACTGGCGCTTCGGCGTCACGTTGCGCGGCGTGGCCGCTCAGCAGGGCCAGCCGTACTCCGAGGCATTCGAGGCGAGCATGTGGGAGCTGCTGCCCTACTACATCGAGCAGCGCGTGCAGGAAGTCGCGCTGGCAGCCGAAGCGCAGCGCCGCGGCATCGGTCCAGACCGCGAGGAGCTGGCCGCCACGATGGACCGGATAAAGGCCGGCCTAGCCGAGGGCGAGGAGTTCGAGACCGTCGTCAACGCCGCTGGCTTCCCCAGCGAGGCCGCACTACAGGTCATGATCGAGGAAGCGGACGTCATCCAGCAGCTCCTCGACGTATTGCACGCCGAAGCCGATGCCAGCGTCACGGACGAGGAAGTGCACGTCCGCTACCTGGCCGAGCGAGGCCGTTTCAGCATGCCCGAGCAGTACTG
>JBIQMD010000260.1:0-3745 GCA_044463725.1 Truepera radiovictrix | reverse complement strand
CGTTCCCAGCGTGCTTGCCGCCGTCAACCGCAGCTCGGCGAAGCTCGTTTACGTGTGCAACATCATGACCGAGGCCGGCGAGACCGACGGTTTCGACGCGTACGACCATGTCGTCGCGCTACAGAACCACGGGGTGCGGGCGCCAGATCTGGTCCTGTGGAACTCGTCGCCAGTCGACAAGGCGCGACTCGAGAACTATCGCGGAGAGGCGGCCGACCTGGTTGCCAGGGCCAAGACGCGCTTCGCTGAGGCTGGCGTGGCCGTCATGGAGCTCCCGTTGCTCGGTAGTGGCGCGGTGGCGCAGCACGACAGCGACAAGCTTGCCGCGGTGCTCGCTGACCTTGCAGCTAGCTCCGCCCGCCCAACCAGAACCCGGCGGACGTCGCCCCTCGAACCAGGAGCCTCAGCTTGATTCTGCCTGCCGTCCTCGCCCTAATCGCACTAAGCACCGTGGACCCGAGCGGCGACGCGTTCGGCGACGGCAGCCTCACACCGCCAACCGCGCCCATCTACGCTAACGCCGCCGTGTTCGACCTGCAGTCCGTGACGTTGGACGCAACGCCGAACGGCACCCGCCTTGGAGTCACGCTTGGCGCGCTCGGCTCAGCGGTAGCGGGCGGCGGCGAGCCTGCTCCAGTCACCCCACCCGACGCCCCACCAAACGACGCCGCGGCTGCGTTCGTCGAGCCGTCAGCGACCGAACAGCCCGTAACGGCGTTCATGCCGAACATCGTCGACGTCTACCTGGGTGAAGTACCTGGCGGCCTCGACACCACCTTGCCTGGACCGAATCTGCTCTTCCCCCAAGGGAACGGTTGGTTGTACGCCGTCCGCATGACGGGCGACGGCGCTTACTACGTCGCGCACCCGACGCCCTCACCGGAAGGTCAGGGCACTGAGGAAGTGCTGGCCATCGAAGACCTGCCGCGCGTCCCCCTCCAAGTGCTGTCGATCGAGGACACCCTGGTCGTCTACCTGCCTTTCACCCTGCCAGACGACATCGCCGTTCAGGCGCTTGTCGGCGTGTACGACCCGTTCTCTCAGACGGGTTGGCGCCCGTTGGCCAGTTCACCGTCGCCGTGGGCGTTCGCTGGCGACGGCAAGCAGGTCAGCCCAGTCATCGACCTCATCGCGCCAAGCGCGGACGCTCAGCGCGCTGCGCTGCAGTCTGGCGTGCTGCCGAGCACCTCGCACGCATCCACGGTGCTTACGGTTCCGTGGCTCTGGGTCATGCTCGCCGGTGTGCTCGTGGCCATCTTCGGCTTGGTGCTGCGTGGGAGGGTCAGGCGACCGGTCCCGGCCGGCGCTTCACTGCCGGACGACGCCACTGAAGAAGGGGTTGGCGAGGAGCCAGCCGCGGGGACAGAGACCGTGAAGATCACCGGGCAGGAGCTGCTAGCTGCTGGCGAAGTCGACGATGACGAAGACGACCTGATAGACCCGCGCGCCTCAGCAGCTGACGTGCTGGCTGCCGACGTGGCGGCCGCCGACGTGGCCGGCGGCAAGGATCAGGCGCTGCTCGTCGATGGCCGCGACGAGTTCCTCCTCGACACGGGTGAACGGGAGGTGGCTGCTGAGGACGCGGTGACTGATCCCACGCCGACTGAGCCCGTGGCTGGCGCTGAGGAAGCACGTGGTTTCGGCACCGACGCAGAAGCCAGCTTCCTCCTAGACCTAGACGACCCGCGGGCGGTCGAGGATTTCTTGAGCGAGGACGAGGAGGAGAGCTTCTGGCACCCTCGGTCGCGCAAGGCCGAGGCACCAGTCCAGTCTCCCGAGCAGCTGGTGGCTCCGCAACCGGCTCAACTGCCTGCACCTGCGCCGGATGAGCACGCCGGGCCAGAAGAGGACGGGGACGCCAGCTAAACCGGCGCCCCCGCGTATCTTTCGGTGGCTCGAACGCTTATGCGCGCTGCGCTAGCTGCCGTACGTGCCTGTTGCTGGAAGGGCTGGCGTAACGGCGCGCTCGACGCGGCCCCCTAGGCTGCGGAGGCGTTCGGCCAGTTGCTCGTAGCCGCGGTCGACGAAACGCATGCCACCTACTTCGCTGAGGCCGTCGGCCGCGAGTGCTGCGACCACCAGCGCCCCGCCTGCCCGGATGTCCGCCGCGTACATTGCCGCTCCGCGGAGGGGCCCGCCGCGGATCTCGAGGACCTGGTCGTCGAGCGTCATGCGGGCGCCGGCGTGCGCCAGCTCCTCCACGTGGGTGAAGCGGTCTGGGTAGACGTGGTCGCGGACGTGGCTGAGGCCGGGCAAGGTCGCCAAGTAGGCGGAGAACGGCGCCTGCAAGTCCGTGGGTACCCCAGGGAACACGCGCGCCTCGATGTCGACGGGCCGCAGCGGACCGGTGGCGTCAACGCTGACGCTGCGCTCGCCGCGTACGACCTTCACGCCCGTGAGTTCGAGCGTGTCGAGGACGGCGCCCATGTTCTCCGGCTCGAGGTCGGTGATGGTGACAGTACCCCTGGTCGCGGCGGCAGCCAGCAGGAACGTGCCTGCCTCGATGCGGTCGGCGATGGGGCGGTAGTGCACTCCGTGGAGCCTGTCGACGCCAACGATGGTGATGGTGGCGGTTCCCGCACCCGTGATGTTCGCGCCCATGGCGTTGAGCATGTTGGCGAGGTCGGGTACTTCTGGTTCCCTGGCGGCGTTCTCGATGATGACGTCGCCTGCCCCTAGCGCCGCAGCTAGCAGCACGTTCTGCGTGCCGCCAACCGTTGGCGCCTCGAAGGTCACGGTGCCTTGCAGCTTGCCGTTCCGTTTGGCGTAGAAGTCGCCGTCTTCCTCGATGATCTCGGCACCTAGCGCATGGAAGGCGTCAAGGTGGCGGTCAACCGGCCGCGGGCCGAAAGCGCAACCCCCTGGCATGCTCACGCGCGCCTCGCCAGCGCGGGCCAAGAGTGCACCCATGATCACGAAGGACGCGCGCATCTTGCTTACGAGCGAGTACGGTGCGTGGTGCGTACGCAGGTTGGCTGCGTGCAGGTGTAGGTCGTGGCCTTCCCAACGCGTGCTGAGGCCTACGTGGCGGAGGATCTCTTCGCTGACTAGTACGTCGGAGAGCTTGGGCACGTCGTGCAGCACGACGGGCTCGTCCGTCAGGAGCGAGGCAAGCATCAGGTAGAGGGCAGAGTTCTTGGCCCGGAAGGCAGTCAGCTCACCCTTGAGTGGAGTGCCGCCTCTTACGAGCAAAACGTCGTGGTTCTCCATCGCCATCTCCCCGAGCGCCCGTGGCGCCTACGCGTTAGTCTAGGTAGCGGTTGCCGGTTGCCCGAGCCGCCTGTAACAGTAGCAGCCGTAACCAGAGCACGATGTGCAACTTACACACGCACCGCAACAGCAGTCTAAGCCGTTACAACACAAGCGTCAAGGACATGCTCATGCTGCTATAGTTGGCCCATAGAGCAAGTGGCGCATGACACTTTCCTGAGTCACCACCCTTCAGGCGGCGCCGCATCCGGAGGAACACGGCCTTGGCTAAGCGCGAGAAGAGCAAGCGATTACAGGTGGTCATCACCGAGGAGCAGGACTCGCTCCTCACGAAGACCGCATACCAACTCTCGAACCCGGAGAGGCTAGTCTCGAAGTCCGAGGTCGTGCGGCTGGGCATCGAAATGCTCAATCGCGCCGTCGAGCAGGGCCACCTCGACCCCGAGATCCTAAGGGCACTGGACGAGGCCTAGGACCGGGTCGGGCGCTGAATGTTCGAGGCCGGCGATAAGGTCGACGACCGCTACGAAGTACT
>JBIQMD010000259.1:0-3753 GCA_044463725.1 Truepera radiovictrix | reverse complement strand
GCACACGAGAATGAACCGGTTACCTTGCTGAGACCGCTTGGAACTTCAGACTAACAGGCGCGCGGCGACCAACACGGCCACCAGCACGGCTGCGCGTAGCAGGTGGTACTGCCACACGACCTTGCCGATGACCAGGCGCGCGTTCAGGAACGAGGCGAGGAAACTAAGTATGGCGCCGGCGAGCAGCACCCACCAGGCGACCTCGTCGCGGAACCCGTAAGCCACCATGGCGACCACTAGCACCATGGACGCACCGAGGAACAGCTGCGAAACCGCCGGTCTACGGCGACTGACTGACCACGCGCCGAACGCGTTGACCACCACCATGGCCAACGCCACCACCATCAGCACTATGTGCACGACGTCAGTCTAGCCGGGTGGCGAGAAGCGCGTCGACGGGGTCGCGGCCAGCAAGCAACTCCTGCAGCGCAACGACCTCGACCGGCTTGTGGGCGCCCTGTTGCACGCGCTTCACCAACCAGGCGTCAGACCCGGAGTTGCCATCGACGACGAGGCGCAGGGACGCGACCGCAGCTCGGCGGCCGAGAAGGCGTGCGGCTCCTAGCACTTCCGCGTCGCTGTCGACCAAACGCCCCGCCGCACGAACGCCCTCTTCCCTGATCTCGTCAGGGTTCAAGCGGTGCTGGCCGACCAAGTGCTCTTCTGGGCCAGTCGCAAGCGCCACGAGCGCGTCCGTTACGAGCCACGGTTGGCCAAGCAACGCGATCGTGCGGCTCTCGCCAGGCAACACCGTCAGGTTTGGGGCGTCCTGGCGAGGCGGCCGCGCGTTCGGCCGCGCGCGGTCGAGCGCGCGCCGCACTAGCGGGAGTTCGTGATTAAGCGCCTGCAGGAACTCGACGGCACGCGACTCTAGTTCCGGCCCGAACGAGCTCGGCACCGAGCGCAGTGGGCGGAGGCCGGGCACGGCAGTGCGCAGGCTGGCCGCAAAGTCCATGATCCACTGATCCTGGCCGGCGCCTCGCGTAACGTCGCTCTCGCGCACTAGTTCAGGTACGACGATCGAGGCGACTCCAGCGTCGCTGAGCGCTAGCGCTTGAGCCGCCGCCAAGCGGAAGGCGAGCGTCGGCACGCCGTCCAGCTCGGAGGCGAGGAAGCGCTCTTTCACGACCGTCGGGTCGGCGAACACGGGCTCGAGCCCTGCCGCGCGCACTAGTTCCCGCCAGAAGTGCCCGTAGCGGCGCCAGTTGAGTTGCGTAACGAAACCTACACGCACGACCTGGGAGTCTAGCATCCGCGCCCAACTTGGCGCGCGCTTGCCGCCATTGCTAAGCGCTTACGGTCGCGACGTAAGGTTTGGCGGCATGCAGGGCCGCCTGCAGCGCTTTGGCTAGTTGAGCTGCACCTGCCTTGTCGAGGAACTGATTGCCGTTACCGCATTTGGGTGAGAGCACGCAGCGCGGACAACCGCCCTTGCACGGGCACGCCTGCAGAAGTTGCAGCGCGGCCGCTAGCCAGCTCTCGAATAGTGAAGCGCCCGCGCGGGCGTAGCCAACGCCGCCCGGGTGCCCGTCGTAGATGAACACCGTTGGCCGCCGCGAGCCTGGGTAGGTCGGGTAGGACACCCCGCCCACGTCGGCGCGTTCGCAGAGCACGAACGCGGGCAGGAGGCCGATCAAGGTGTGCTCGAGCGCGTGCATCGCGGCCGGCAACTCGGCCGGGCCGGGCCCGCCAGGCAGGTCAGTTAGTTCGAACCAGAGCGCCTGGGTGTCGTACGCCACCTCCGGCAGGTCGAGTGGCCGCTCGTCGAGGATCGCATCGCTGAAGAAACGCTTCCTCACGAAACCGGTCACCGTGTGCGTCACCCGCACCCGCGCTACGTTGATGCCGGGAGGCGGGGTAGTCACCTCGCCAGCTTGGGCAGCTTGCGGTGGCGGCGGCCCGAGGATCTCGATGTCGGTCTCCGAGCGCGGTTGCGTGTAGTAGTCCTCGATGTGCGGTAGGAGGCGAGCGACTCCCGCCAGGAGGTCAAGCTCGGCGACGAGGTACTGCTCGCCCCTGTGCAGGTGCACCGCGCCTGGGTGCAGTTCGCGCAGTGCGGTTGCGAGGTCGGTAACGCCTAGCGAGCGGCCGTTGCCGTCCTTCAAGCGGATGCGTTTGCCACTGCCGCCCCTGAGTTCGACGCGGCGGTGTGGGTAGCGCCGTTGGCTAACGAACGCGCCGTTGCGCAAGCCGATTAGCCCCTCGACCGTGGCTAGATCCAGCCATGGTGCTATCAGCTGTTCGTGTGGCAAGAGCGGCGCCTCGGCGGCGGCGCAGACCACGTGCCGCGGGTGCAACACGTCGTTGAACGGGTCGGCAACGGCGTCCTCGACTGGCCCGTCGATGAGCGCGTCCGGGTGAGTCAGGTAGTACTCGTCGAGTGGATCGGCGCCGGGTATCAACAGGGTCAGAGCGCGCCCGCCTGCCCGCCCGGCACGGCCTGAGCGCTGCCACATGGCCATCTTGGAGCCCGGATAACCGACGAGCACGACGGCGTCTACTCCACCGATGTCGACGCCGAGCTCGAGGGCGCTAGTGCTCGTTAGCACGGTGATGGCACCAGAGCGGAACGAGTCCTCTAGCGAGCGCCGCGCCTCAGGCGTGTAGCCGGCTCGGTAACTCTCGATGCGCCCCTCGAGCGCTGGCCCAAGCAGGCCAGCTGCGTAGCGCCTCACCAACTCGGCGCCTTTGCGCGAGTTGCAGAAGAAGATGCTCTTGACGTCCTGCCTGACGAACTCCGCCGCAAGGGCGGCCGCCTCCGAGTTCGCCGAGCGCCTGCGCACGCCACTCGCAAGCTGCTCCGGTTGAGCGTGCGCACCTCCAGCGGCGGCAGGTTGCCACACGACGAACTCACGGGCTCCGCTAGGCGCCCAGTCCTCGTCGACTAGCTCGAACGGTCGACCCGCGAGACGCTCGGCGTGGACCGCCGGGTTGCCGATGGTCGCTGACGCCGCTATGACTCGTGGTTTGGCCCCATAGCGATCAGCCATACGCAGTAGGCGCCGCACCACGTTGGCAACGTGCGAACCGAGCACGCCGCGGTAGGCGTGCAGTTCGTCTAGCACGATGAAGTCGAGGGCACCGAGGAACTTCGCCCAGACCGCATGGTGCGGCAGGATGCCGTAGTGCAGCATGTCGGGGTTAGTCAGGAGGACGCCAACAGCGGCGCGGACGCCGGCGCGGTGTTCTGCCGCGGTGTCGCCGTCGTACAGGTCGATGGCGCTCGCCCTGTCGTCATCGATGACGCTCGCTGCAAGGCCGCGCAGCTTCAGGAGTTGATCTGCCGCCAAGGCCTTCGTCGGGTAGAGCAGTAGGCTCGTGCGCCCGCGCGCAAGGCCATCTAGCACTGGTACCTGAAACGTCAACGACTTGCCGGAGGCGGTGGCGGTGGCGACGACGACGTCGCGGCCATGCCCGACTGCCTCGAAGGCGCGCGCCTGGTGGGCGTACGGCTTGATGCCTGCCCGGTCGAGCAATGCAGCGAAAGGCCCGCGGTAGTCGGTCTCGACCTCGCCCTTGCGCGGCGGCATGAACTGGTACGCAGCCACTTGACCCTCGTAGGCATCAAGTTGGGTGAGGAAGGCGTGAAAGCTCTGGTCGGCGGGCTTTGGCACCGCCGTAGCCTACCCCCGCGCTCCCGCGACCCCCGTCGCCGCCAGAGGGAGATCTGGGCCCCGTCGCGGCTGCGGTGCGCTCGAGCCCCTACAGCGCTCGGCCCGCTCGGGCGGCCGGTGTTAGCATTGCTCGCGACTC
>JBIQMD010000258.1:0-3757 GCA_044463725.1 Truepera radiovictrix | reverse complement strand
TCTGGCTTCGCGCGCCCTCTCGCGCGTTGGGGGTGAGCGCAGCGCCGAAGAGCCTGGCCAAAGCGTCGAGTTCCGCGACTTCAGGCCCTACCAACCAGGCGACGAGCTCCGTTACGTCGACTGGCGCGTGTACGCCCGCACTGGGCGCCTCTACACGCGGCTCTATCAAGCCGAACGGGCAGTGCAATTGCACCTCGTGCTGGACACCACCGGCAGCATGGGCCAAGGCGGCAAGCTCACTTACGCCCGCACCCTCGTCCGCCTCCTCTCCTACGTTGCGCAGCGCGACGCGCCAACGCAACTCCACTTGCTTGACGGCAGCGCCACCCCGCGCGCCCGCGGGCGCTCAGGCATGCTCGAGACGTGGCGCTTCATAGATTCAGCTCCGCTCATGACTGGCAGCGAACCAGGGCCGCTAACGGGCCTCATTCGCTTCGCCACCGGCCTGCCTACGGTGAACGGCCGCGCGCTCGTACTCGTCGTATCCGACCTGCTGGAAGACACCCAGATCGAACCAAGCCTCGTGGCATTGCATGCGCGCGGGCTGGACGTCGGGTTCCTACAGCTCGTCTCCACGGCCGAACTAGACCCGCCAAGTGGCCGCCACGAACTCCACGACGTCGAGACCGGCGAGCGCCTACCAGTCGACCCTGAGCAGGTGCGCTCTTACCGCGAAGAAGTGCGCCTCTACCTCAAGCGCACCCGCGCGGCCATCTTGCGTGCCGGCTTCCGCCACCAACTGCTAGAAGTGCCAGAAGCAGGTGAAGAGGACGAAAGGCAGGCCTTCGCTGCGCTAGTACGGCTAGGGTTGCTCGTCAAACGCTGACGGCGCCAACTGCCAGCGAACAGGCCGCGCGCCAGTGCGCGCTGGACCGTATGATGCCCCCGTGACTGATCGCTTGGCACTTGTCGTGCTGGTAGCGCTTACTGCGCTGGCAGTTTTCTTCGCGCCATGGGCAGCTGTAAACCGCGAGACCGGTGCCCGCAGCGCCGTCGTGATGCTGCAAGGCACCACCATCGACTTCACGGGCCGCACCCAACCAGTCGAACTGCCGCAACAGAAGGCCATGTTCGTCCTGACCCTCGCGCTGCTAGCCGGCCTCGCTGCAGGGAGCGCCCTACCAACCAAGGCGCGGCGCATGACCTGGCTCGTCGCCGGCGTTGGCCTGATCCTTGTGACGAGTTGGGGGCTTGGCCGCTTCACAACCGCGGTAGACGGCGCGCGTTTCCAGGCGTTCGTCGCGGAACTTCAAGGCGCCATAGCCAAACCGCGCCCTGCATACGACGTCGACAAGCTGGAAGCGGTGCTTGCCACCGTCGACGAGCGAGGCCTCGCCGACAACGTCGCGCTCGTCGACGACGCCGGGTTAGTGATCAGGCGCCTGCCATACACGAACGCGGGCTTCGGGCCGAGCGCGTTCCTCGCCATCATCACGGGAGCGTTCGCCATGATCTTCGGCCTGCGCGTCGTACGTGGCGCCCCAGGAGTCATAGACCGACTACTGCACGCGGCCGCCGTGCCTGCCACGGCCATACTCCTTGCCCTACTGACGGCCGCCGTCGTCATACTCGCGTTGCAGCCAACGCCGATGGGGGCGGCCGCGCAAGTTGGCGGCCTGTTCGACGGCTTCGTCGGGCGCATAGACACCCTCTGGTACGCGTACTACTCCATGTTCCACGACTCGCTCGGGACCGTGAACGGCTTCGCTGAGTCACTCAAGTTCGCAACGCCGCTCATCTTCACGGGGTTGGCAGTGGCGTTCGGCTTCCAGTCCGGCCTCTTCAACATCGGCGCGCCGGGCCAGATGGTCATGGGCGCCATCTTCGCCATGTTCGCGGGGCTTTACATCCCTGGCCCGAAGGTCATCGTTCTGCCGCTAGCCATCCTCGCGGCGGCGTTAGGCGGCGGCCTGTGGGGAGCGCTGCCAGGCTGGCTGAAGGCGCGCTTCGGCGCCAACGAAGTCATCAACACCATCCTCCTCAACTTCGTGGCCGCCTCGGCGCTACTGTTCATCCTGTCTGCAGGCAACGTCTTCGCCGCGGCGGCGCTGCGGATCATGGCCGTCATCGGCGTCTTCGTCGCAGTCGTCATCGTCGCGCTGCTCGTACCCCCGATCCGTGCTGCCGCTCGCAAGGGCCCACGTGCGGCCTTTGCCGTTGCGGCCGTCGTCCTCCTCGCGGGCACCATCGTGGCTGGCCTGCCCCGGCCGGGCGACCAACCCGTCACCTTGCAGATGCCGTTCAAGGTCAGCGGCAACGAACCGAAATCCAAACCGCTCAACGCGAGCGCCACCATCCCGCAGCTCCCGGCAGTGCTCGGCATCAAGCGTGGGGGCGTGAACATCATCAAGATCGATTACGCTGCCGTGCTCGCCGTCGGCGCCGCGCTCGCCGCTCTCTTCCTACTACCGCGCTCCAGGCGCTTCAAGAAGTGGCCAGCGCGCATCGGTGGGACGCTGGTCGTCGGCGGCATTGCCTACGGGGTAGGTGCACTCCTCGGCTGGTCCGGCCTCGCGACGGCCATCCCGCCCACGAAACTCAACCTCTCGTTCGTGCTCGCCATCGTCATGGCCGTGTTCGTGCACGTGTTCCTCTTCAAGACGCGCTGGGGTTACGAGCTCCGCGCCGTTGGCTTCGCGCCACGCGCGGCCGAGTACGGCGGCGCACGCATAGCGCGCAACACGGTCCTCGCCATGACCATCAGCGGCGCCCTCGCTGGCCTGACCGCCACACACTACGTGCTCGGCGGGGCGCTCGAAGACTACGCCCTGCGGCAGTCCATACCCACCAGCGACGGCTTCGACGGCATAGCCGTCGCCCTCCTCGGCGCAAACCAGCCCGTGTTCATCGTGGCGGCAGCCTTCCTCTTCGGGGTGCTCAAGTACGGCGGCTCGGTCCTCAACATCACCTTCCCCAACCTCACGCGCGACGTCGTCAGCATGATCCTGGCGCTAGTCGTGCTCTTCATCGCTGCCAAAGGTTTCCTGCCCGCGCGCCTCATCAATCCAACGAGCTGGCGTGAGCGCCAAGACGGCCCGGTGGTTGGCCCAGCTCCGGCGCCAGAGGAGGCTTGACGTGGATACCGTACTGCTCCTCGCGCTTGCCTCGTCGATGATTCGCGCAACCACGCCCCTCCTGCTGGCCGCACTCGGCGGCCTCATGAGCGAGCGTTCGGGCATCGTGAACATCGCGCTCGAGGGCATCATCCTCTTCGGCGCCCTCGCTGCCGCCGTCGTTACTCAACTAGTCGAGGCGCCGTACTTACGAGCAGACCCGAACGCCCGCGTGTGGTTCGCGCCGTGGCTCGGCTTGTTGGCGGCCATGGTGTTGGGCGCCCTTGTGGCTGGCGTGCACGCGTTGGTGTCGATCAGGTACAAGGCAGACCAGATCATCTCCGGCACGGCCATCAACCTCATGGGCATCGGCATTCCAGCTGTCGTGCTTGCCGGCCTCTACCAGAACACCGCTACTTCGGAGCCGATCAAGACGCGCCTGCCCGAGATCTCGTTCTTCGGCATTCCAGGCATGAGCTTCAGCGTCCTCGTGTACATGGCGTTCCTCCTCGTGCCCATCGTGTGGTTCGTGGTATTCCGCACGCCGTTCGGCCTGCGCTTGCGCGCTGTGGGCGAGCACCCGGAGGCGGCCGACTCGCTCGGCATCAGCGTGCCGCGCATGCGCTACGTGGGCGTCATGCTGTCGGGGGTCCTCGCGGGCCTCGGCGGTGCTTACCTGTCCATCGGCAACCTCAATCAGTTCA
>JBIQMD010000257.1:0-3759 GCA_044463725.1 Truepera radiovictrix | reverse complement strand
GACTACCTCGCTGGTTCCCTCGACCTGGCCTGGCTGCGCATGCGGCGCAACGAGTTCGGCCCAGTCCCTACGCCAGAAGAAGCGGCCGCGTACGACTACGACGCGCACGAACGCGTCTTCGTAGCGCAGAACCGCCGCAAGCACGTCCTTGGGTCACCAGCCACCGTCGTCCGCCGGCTCAGCGAGCTGCAAGAGGAGTCTGGCGCCAGCGAGATCATGCTCTCGACCATGGTTCACTCTCACGACGTGCGCATGCGGACCCTAGGGCTGCTGGCCGCGGCCTGGTAGCGCAACGCGCCCAACGAACGAGTACTCGGCCAGTCTGACCTCGACTCAGGCGCCCCCAGCCGTGGCGCCACAGCTACCGGTTCCGAGTACCCAAGTGGCGAAGACTCACATGCTGCGCAGGCGCTTGATGCGCTCCGCGAGGGGAGGGTGGGTGGAGAACAACCCACCCTCCCCTCCGTCTGCCTGGTTTGCCTGCATGGCGGGGTTGACGATGAACAGGTGTTGCACGCCCTCGCTTACCTGCATGCGGTGGCCCGAGTAGCTGCCGAGCTTCTCCAACGCCCGCGCCAAACCCTCCGGGTTGCGGGTGATGTACGCGCCCGTGGCGTCCGCCAAGAACTCGCGCCTGCGGCTAACGGCCAAGCGCAACAGCATGCCTACGATCGGACCAAGCACCAGCAGCACCACCAGCAGGACGAGCGCAAGGCCCTGACCCATGCCGCCACCTGAGTCGCCTCCTCCAGAGCGACCCGACCGGCGCGAGGACCGGCCACCCATGCCCCCGAACATGCCCCAGCGCAGCACGAGGTCGCGCAGCACGAGCAGAGCGCCGAGGGTGGCAACGAGCATCGACATGAACCGGATGACGTAATTCCGCACGTGCGCCAGTTCGTGCGCCACGACCCCCTCGAGCTCCTGGCGCTCGAGGAGCTGCAGCAGGCCGGAGGTGACCGCGATGGAGGCGTGTTGCGGGTCGCGGCCGGTGGCGAAGGCGTTGGGGGCTGGCGAGTCGATGACGTACACCTTCGGCATTGGCACGCCAGCGCCGATGGCGACAGCCTCCGCCACGTTCACGAGGTAACGGTGCTCCTCGACGGTAGCCTCACGTGCGCCCGAAGCCGCCAAGGCTATCTGGTCGGAGAACCAGAACCCGGCCACCGCCTGCCCGAAACCCAACAGCACGGCGACGCCCATGAAGAACACCGCCGCCGTAGGGTCGACTGCGCGCGAAAGCAAGTAAGCGGCCGCAACGAGCAACGCCACCGTGAACAGGGCAAGCACCCACGTGCTGCGCTTGTTGGAGGCCTGGTAATCGATGAGGTTGATGCGGCGACCAGAGCCGGGGATGGTGAACTGATCGCCGAGCGAACGGAAGCCGGCAATTGCGTCGGCTTGCACCTCGCCCTTCACCCTGGGGCCTCCAGCGTTCGAGTCAGTTGGGCGCATTACGCCCACTTTACGGCACGCGTAACTAGCGGTCGCCTACCGTGCCATGCGGCGTCACTCGGACCGCCCCTCGGCGCCGAGCAAGCGCGGCAGGTCGCCTACGCGCCCAACCACCGCGAACAGCGCCGTGGCCACCAGGAAGAACAGCAGCGAGATGGCAGCCATTACTGGGCTGTAGCCGTAACGCAAGCTGTTGAAGATCTTGACGGGCAGCGTCTCGAACGTGAACCCAACCGTCATGTAAGCGATGATGTACTCGTTGAGAGACAATACGAACGCGAAGATGTAACCGGCAAGCACGTACGGCCTAAGGTTGGGCCACACGACGGTGCGCGCCACCGTGCCAGGCGTTGCGCCCATGGTTACGGCGGCCTCGACGATCTCGCGGTTGAGGCTGGCGAACCCAAGGGTGATGGTGGCCAGGGGAAGGGTCACGAGGAACACGCCGTGCGACAACACCACGGAGTACGGCTGCCCGAAGCTACCCAGCACGATCCATAGGACCAACGCACCGAGGGCGGTGACCACGGGCGGCAACGCGAACGGCGCGAGGCCTAGCAGCATGACCGTGCGCGCCCAGCGCGTGCCCCAGCGCCACACGGCGTAAGCCAAAGGCAGGGCGATAGACACGGCGATCAGGCCCGCCAGGACCGCAACGATCAGGCTCCGCAACGCAGGCGCCGACCAGTCCGACGAGGTGAAGAACTCCTCGTACCACCGCAATGACACTCCCTGCGGCGGGAAGAACAGGACCTTCTTGGCGTTGAGCGACACTCCGGCGATCACGGCGATGGGCAGCAGCAAGTAAAGCGCCACGAGGCCCATGAACGCGCGCCGCCACCAGACCCTCATGCTTCGCTCCTCTGGCGCTTGAGGCCGAACGCCAGAATGGCGATGCTGACCGCCGCCCCCGCCGCCAACAGCACGACGGCGAGCGCCGCAGCTAGTGGCAGGTTCGACTTGAGGATGGCCTGGTCGGTTATCTGTACGGGCAGCGTCCACTGCGCGGGGCGCCCCAGCGACTGCGGAATTACGTACGCGCCGAGCACGAAGATGAAGACGAGCGCCAGCCCGCCAGCCACCGCTCTGCGCAGCACGGGCACGATCACCGTCATGAAGGCGCGCAGCGGCGACGCCCCCAACGTGGCGGCCGCCTCGACGAGTTCTGGGTTGAGGCGCGAGACAGGCGGGTAGAACGTAAGCACCGTGAGGGGCAACGCGATGAACACGAGGGCGAGCAGCACGGCCGCAAAGCCGGGGCTCCACGCTTGCGGTGAGGGGATCAGTCCCAGCCACACGAGGGCGTTGGACACGCCCGAGGTGCGCGAGAGCATCAACGACCAGCTGAACGCCACGATCACCTCGGACAACGACAGCGAGGCAAGCACGAGCACGAGATACTTGACTTGCCGCTTGCGCGGCAGTCGCGCCAGAAGATAAGTGAAAGGCAGCCCGATCACGAGGCACACCAGCGCCGCGCCGATGGCGATGACGACCGTGACCCACAGGCGCTCCAGATAGAACGGCTCGAGCGCTCGAGCGTAGTTGTCGAGCACCACCGCGGGTTCGAAGAACGCGGACTGCACCCGGCGGAACAAGGAAACGGCGAGGATGACTACCAACGGGCCGACGAACAGCACGAACAGCGCCAGCGCGGGCCAGGCAAGGAGCAGGTTAGGGCCAACGCCCTTCGTGCGGCCAGCGCCCTTCGTGCGGCCAACGCCTTCTGTCGTCACGCCGTTAGCACCACGGCTTTACCGGGCGGTAGCTCGAGCCACACTCCTGCGCCCTCGCTGACGCCATGGCCAGTGACCACCGTCAGTTCCATGTCGCCAACGCGCACGTAACTCTCGACCAGGCGGCCGAGGTCACGCACGAACGTCACGTGGCCATGCAGCACCGCGCCAGCCGGCGCCTGAGGGTGGAGCACCAGGTCCTCCGGGCGGATGGACAACCACACGCTCCCGGCAGCACCAGGCGGCACAGTGGCTGGCACGCGCACGCCGAGCACGTTCACCTCGCCGGGGCCCGTGACGGTTGCGGGCAGCAAGTTGTTGGTGCCGATGAAGTCGGCGACGAAACGGTTCACGGGCTGGCGGTAGATATCGAGCGGCGCACCTACCTGTTGCACGCGCCCGGCTCCCATGACTACGACCAGGTCGGCCATGGTGAGTGCCTCCTCCTGGTCGTGCGTGACGATGATCGTCGTTATCCCAAGCTCCTGCTGCAAGCGCCGTAACTCGACCTGCATGGCGCTGCGCAGCTTGGCGTCCAGCGCAGACAACGGCTCGTCCAACAGGAACA
>JBIQMD010000256.1:0-3765 GCA_044463725.1 Truepera radiovictrix | reverse complement strand
GTACACGAGGGCGACCATCAGGAGCGCGGCAAGGGCGCCGTTGAACAGCGGCGTTGGCGCCACCGTGGTGAGAGGCGGGGCGGCGCTGCGCAGGAGCGTGACACTGCCTGGCGCCTCTTGCACTAGCTTCTGGGCGGCGCTTAGGTCTTCCTGCGTTTGAGCGCCGACCGTCTGTAGTGCGACGAGGCGGGCGCTAGCCGCTTGGTCTTGGGCGTCTTCCATGCGCTGGAGTTCAGCCGCCGTGCTCGCTGCGCGCTGCTGCAGCACCGCGATCAGCTCCTTGAGGGCGGCCGCGCTGCGGGCGGCGTCCCACGCCACTAGCTCGCCCGCGACCGCGTTGGCGGTCTGCGCGGCGCCAGCGGCCGTACCGGCCGTGACGGTCACGTAAACGAGCAGCGCCTGTGTGTCTGTACTGATGGCCGTGCGTTCGCGGAGGCGCTGCACGGCGCTGGGGGTGACGGTCACATCCTGCTCCGCCAACGCGGCGCCGAGCAGTTCGTCAGAGAGGGCAGCGATGCGGTACGCGGTGACGTGTAGCGCGGGAACGACGACGCTCGGCAGCCCGTACTTGCTGCTATCGAACCCGGTTGGCGAGATGGTAACGACCGCTTGCGCCGAGTGACTCGGCGGCAGGCGGCGCGTGTACGCGTACACGAGGGCCGCAGTGCCAGCGGCTAGGACCAGAGCCAACAGCAGGCCGCGCTTGATCAGCGTGACGACGCGGTCGAGGCTCACCACGATTTGCTCGCTCAACTTGACGACTCCTCGACTACAGCAGGCGCCACAAGTGCGGTCGCAGGCTGTGGAACCTGATTATCCAGCTACGTCCCCGCCGCTTCAACGCAAACGTCACGTGGGGGTGAGGAATCGCGGCGCCCGTGGTCAACGTGGACGGCGTGGCGTGACTTATCATCTCCCGCAGATGGCCACCCCCGCAGACGTGAAACGCCAGGTACCGGCGCAACACCGTGGGGTGGTCATGGGGTTCCTCATGCTGTGCATGGCGTTGGCAGCGATCGAGGGAACGATAGTCGCGACCGCCATGCCGAGCATCGTCGCGAGCGTAGGCGGTTTCGAGTACTACGCCTGGGTGTTCGCCGCGTTCCTGCTCGCGCAGGCGACCTCGACTCCCTTGTACGGTCGCCTCTCCGATGTGCGCGGGCGCAAGCCGGTGCTGCTGGTCGGGATCGTCGTGTTCATGATCGGGTCCGTGCTTTGCGGCTTCGCGACGACCATGCCGCTGCTCGTCGCCTTCCGGCTCCTGCAGGGCTTCGGGGCAGGCGCGATCTACCCGACAGTCTCCACCCTCGTCGGAGATCTCTACGAGGTGAGCGAGCGGGGCAGGGCTCAGGGGTACCTCTCGAGCGTGTGGGGCGTCTCTGCCGTACTGGGCCCACTGCTTGGCGGCGCGCTGGTAGAGCGGGCGCACTGGGCGTGGGTGTTCTGGTTCAACGTGCCGTTCGGGCTTGCGGCCATCATCGGGTTGGGAGTCTTCCTCCATGAGTCCGTCGCGCACAGCGACCAGCGCCTCGACCTCGTCAGTGCCGGCCAGATGTTCGTAGCCATCGGCGCTTTCATGCTGCTCCTCACGCAAGGCTCGCAGTGGGGCTGGGCGGCCGCGCTGGTCCTCGCGGCGGTGACCCTTACCGTCGGCGTTGCCTTCGCGCGCCGCCAGTTGGCAAGCGTGACGCCGCTCCTCGGCATCGACCTGTGGCGCGACAAGCTCATCTTGCTAGCTGACGTTGCCACTTTCGCTGGCGGCATGCTGATGATCGGGCTCATAACCTACTCGCCGACCTACGTGCAGGGCGTCATGGGCTACTCGCCGACCATCGCTGGCCTTGCGCTCACGGCCATGTCGGTCGGGTGGACGTTGGCCTCGATGGTGACGGGCCGCCTCATCGTGCCGTGGGGCCCGTCCACGGTAGGGAGGATCGGCGGGGTGGCAGCTGCCTGTGGCGGCTTCCTCTACCTCCTGCTTACGCCGGAGCGCGGCCCGTGGTGGGTGGCGTTCTCGTCGCTGACGGTAGGGGTTGGCCTTGGCTCGATCATGACGACCATGGTCGTCACCATCCAATCGTCCGTGGCGTGGGCGCGTCGCGGCGGCGCAACGGCGACCAACATGCTCATGCGCCTCCTCGGCAACTCGCTCGGCGCAGCCGTGCTCGGCGCCGTCCTGAACCTAGCGCTGGCAGGCAGCGCGGGCGAGAACGGGGAGTCGGTCATGAGCCAAGTGCAGGCCCTGCTCGCGCCAGGCGGCGCGCAAGGTGGCACGCAGGTGGCTACGAGCACGCTGGCGTTACTCGCCTCCAGCCTGCATGCGGTCTACGTTGGCGTGTTCGCGATCGGCCTGCTCACGCTCCTGCTTACGTGGCTGTTGCCACGCGGCAGGCAGCTGACGTGAGCGGGAAGGAGGCGAGATGGACAACCAACCAGTGTGGGAGCTTGGCGGTTGGCAGGGCCTAGACCAACTGGCGGGCGTCAGGCGGGCGGACGTGTGCGTCGTCGGCCTTGGCGGGTCTGGGCTTAGCGCCGTCCTCGAGCTGCGGCGACTTGGCCACCGGGTAGTTGGCGTTGATGCTGGCAGCGTTGCGCGCGGCGCCGCCGGCCGTAACGGCGGCTTCATGCTGGCGGGAACGGCGGCGTTCTACCACGACGCCAAGGCGAGTCTAGGCGCCGAGCGAGCAAGGGCGCTTTACGAGCTCACCCGCGAGGGGCTGACGGCGGAACTAGCTGCGGCGGGCCCGACCGCGCGGCGGGTAGGCTCCCTGCGCATCGGCGCAGACGCCGCCGAGCTTGCCGACTGCGACGCGCAGTACGCTGCCATGCGCGAGGACGACCTGCCCGTCGAACGCTACACGGGCCCCGAGGGCGTAGGGTTGCTCTTTCCGGAGGACGCGGTCTTCAACCCACTCGAGCGCTGCAGGCGCCTAGCGCGCGCCGCCATCGCAGCTGGCGCGGAGCTCCATGAG
This sequence comes from Truepera radiovictrix, assembly GCA_044463725.1. Lineage (GTDB taxonomy): Bacteria > Deinococcota > Deinococci > Deinococcales > Trueperaceae > JAAYYF01. Next base: position 793 of record JBIQMD010000256.1, on the reverse strand, counting down.
CGGAGCCCCGTAATCGAGCTCAGCGCCAAGCGCGTCGTGACTCCAAACGGAGCCGTCGAATGTGAGGCCGTCGTGGTGGCGGTAGACGGTCGCCTCACCGCCGTACTGCCAGAGTTGGCGGGAGAGGCCCGCGACGTGAGGCTGCAGATGCTGGCAACGGCGCCGACCGACGAGGTCCGCTTGCCGCGGCCCGTCTACCGCCGCTACGGTTTCGAGTACTACCAGCAGGACCCGAACGGACGGCTCGCCCTCGGCGGCTTCCGCGATGCGGGCGGCGAGGCAGAGTGGACGACGGACGACCAGCCCAGCGAGCGCGTGCAAGCCCTCCTCGAAGCGTTCCTACGTGAGGAGCTGGGCGTGCGAGCGCCCATCACGCACCGTTGGGCGGCAAGCGTTAGCTATACCGCTGGCGTGCTGCCGTTGGCGCGGCGCGTACGTGGCGGAGTCTGGGCCGTCGGGGCGTACAACGGCACCGGCAACGTCATCGGGGCCCTGCTTGGGCGCGCGGCGGCGCGCAGAGCAGTCGGTGAGGAGTCCGCCGTGTGGGATGCGCTCGGCGGCAACTGAAGGCGCTAGCCAACGGAGAAGGGCCGAGCGCAAGCTAGTTCGGCCGTGGTGGCAGTTGCGCCTGCCACCGCAGCCTAGTTCGGCCGTGGTGGCAGGCGCGCCCAAATCGGCCAAGCGTTGAGCTCGCGGCCGAGCTCTCGCCAACCGGGCAGCAGCTCGCTCATCAGGCCTTTGAAGCGCGGGCCGTGGTCTGGCACGAAGAGGTGCGCCAGCTCGTGCACCACGA
>JBIQMD010000255.1:0-3773 GCA_044463725.1 Truepera radiovictrix | reverse complement strand
GGGCCGTAGAGCGCGCCACGTCCTGAGGTACGACGCGGAAGATGATCTTGTCGAGCAGGGCTGGCTCCAGGAAGTAGTCGTCGTTGCGCACGATCTCGACGCGTTCACCGCGAACCCAGTTGGCGAACTTGAACGGACCGCTGCCGATGGGCGCGTTGTTAGCCGGGTTGGTCAGCGGGTCGGTGTTCTCGTACACGTGCTTAGGCAGAACCGCGGCGTCGAACACCGTCAGCAGGCTGATCAGCGGAGCGAACGGCTCCTTGAGGGTGATTACGACCGTCGCTGCGTCAGGGGCCTCTATGGAGGCGATCTTGTCGTACGCCGTCTTGAAGCGCCCGTGGTTAGGGGCCTCAACCTCGATCATGGAGTACACGACGTCTGCGCTCGTAACGGGCGTGCCGTCGTGGAAGTTGGCTTCACGCAGCGTGAAGGTGTAGACGAGGTTGTCGCTCGACACCATCCAACTGGATGCCAGATCGCCCTCTGGGCGACCGTCGGCCGCCAGGCGCACTAGGCCGCTGAAGACGTTGACGCCGACGGCGCCGACCGGGTAGCTCGTGCTGATGCCCGGGTTGAGGTGTTCCGGGTCCGAGCCGAGCACCACGATGGCGGTTCCGCCCTTGACTGGCGTGTCTTGCGCAATTGCCGGTGCGGCAAGCAGGAAGGCTGCGAGGACGATCAGCACGCGCTTGGGGTTCAACCAGGTCATCGGGGGACCAACCTTTCAGGGTAGTGAGGCACTCTGCTTTCGCCACCAATCTAGCACCGGCGGCGCGCGCGTCGTCAGAGCGGATTCAGTGTCCGCGCAGGCGGATGATCTCGCGCCGCGGGTGGTCTTCCATGTACGTGAGCCACTCGACGACCGTCAGTTCACCGAGGTCGTTGTGCTTGATGGTGAGGCTGGGGTCTACCCCCGTGCGGGCCAACTCGTGCGCCTTGGCGATGGAATCCTCGCGCACGGCGAAGAACTGCGCCTGTAAGTCCTGCAGCGAGCTGCCCTCCGCCATGCGGTAGCCGCGGTAGCGGTCCTCGACGAACGGTGCGCCCTGAGCGACCCGCAGCCTGTTCTGGCTCCAGCGTTCGATACCGATCCAGTGGTTGAGCGCCTCGCGGTTGCCCGGCGTGTCGCTGGCGCGCATGATGCGCGGCTTCAGGTCGTCGCGTGACTTCTCCAGGTTGATGGCCGCCTGCTCGAGGGTCACCCCGCGTGCGCGGCGCCTTACGTGCGGCCGCAAGCCAGCCCCGATGAGCTTCTGAAGGAGGTTCATCTGCGGTACTCGGCGCGAACTGACGCTACGGCGACCGCCGGTTCGTCAACTGGAGAAGCAAGCACTACGGCCTCGGCTGGCGCCTTGCCTTCGTCGAGTTTCACGATCACCACCCCAGCCAAGATGAGCAAGCCACCGAGCAGTTGCACGAGCCTCGGCAACTCACCGAGCAATAACCAAGCCCAAACTACTGCGAAGAGGACTTCGGACAGGCCGACGAAGGACGCGAGCTTGGACCCGAGGCGCCTGCTGGCGAACACTCCCGCCAGGTAGGCGAAGGCGGCAGCGAACAGACCAAGGCCAGCTACGTCCAGCCACCACGGCACTTGCACGCCTGCCAGAAGAACGGTGTCAGTGTTCCAGGCCATCGGGGTTACGCCCAGTGCTCCGGCGAGGAGCAGGGCCATCGCACCGACCAGCAGTCCACCCGCCGACACGGTTATTACGGGCAGGCCGTGGCTCTCGTCTGCAGAGATCACGAAGAAGGTCGCGAGCCCGAACGCGGCCGCAACACCCCAGAACACGCCGACCAGGTCGACAGAGATGGCGCCGAAGACGTCGAGCACGAACACGAGCCCAACGATGGCAACGCCGGCTCCTATCACCGTGAGCGGCCGTGGGCGCTGCCCGCGCCGTAGCCACAACCACCCGACGACCAGCACTACACCGAGGTACTCGAGGAGCAGCGCAACGGCAACCGACAGGCGCTCCACTGCGAGGAAGTAGGCGAGCTGACAGCCTGCCACGGCGATCAAGCCGAAGATGACGATGCTCGGCCAACCGCGGCGCAGCAAGTGCCAACGCCCGCGCATGGCGATGATGGCGGGGATGGCCAGGGCCAGCGCGCCGACACCCACGCGCCAAGTAACGGCCGCGGCCGGCGTCCAGCCAGCCACCAGCAGCCCCTTGGCGAACGAGCCGGAAGTGCCGAAGGCGGCGGCTGAAGAGAGCGCCAGGAGCAGCCCTAGTGTGTACCTGCTGTTCATGCGGACCTTAATCGGACGCCAGCGCGAACCGCCGCGTCAATTGAGTGGTGATGGTGAGGACTTGCCACCCGCACCGACCAGCAACTCTACTCGTTGCGGCCCGCGTTCGTGTGTTGCCAGCACGCTGATGCGCGGTGCATCGAGCACGCCGGTGGCGCAGCTCGGCGCCTAGCAACGAGTAGATGCGGCCGAAGAAGCCGATGTTCTCGCGGCCAGTCAAATCAGGGTAGAGCGCGAGGTCCTGCGGGACAAGGCCGATGGCGCGCCTGCCGCTCACCGTGCGGGTGCCGACGAATTGGCCCCCGAGGGTCACCGAGCCACCGTCGCGGCGCAACACCCCAGCGATCATGGAGTAGCGCGGTCGTCTTGCCCGCGCCGTTAGGCCCAAGAAGTCAGTACGTCTCCCCGGCGTGAACCGTCAAGCTCACGTCATTCACCGCCTGGATGCTTCCGAAGCCGCGTCTTAGGTTGCGGACCCCGCGCAGGGCGCTCTCGGAGCCGGGGATGGTACTCGTCACTCCCACACAGTAGCCGCCCCCCGAAAAGAGAATCGTCATGTCGCCGGCGCTGGCGGGGGTCTAAGTGCTAGAAATTGTCCATGGCAGACCTAACGAAAGACCAAGGCCCGTTGACTGACCTGCGGTTCACCGTCAAGGGGCGCATCTCTAGGCCGTGCGAAGAGGTTTACGAGTGCGTTGCCGACCCCGCGAAGCTGTCGCAGTACTTCACCACTGGAGGCGCCTCCGGGCGGCTCGAGGCCGGAAAGACCGTCACGTGGGACTTCCACGACTTCCCGGGCGCATTTCCGGTGACCGTGGTGGCCGCCGAGCCGCCGCGGAGCCTGACCATAGCCTGGGGTGGCGCTCACAGCAGCGATCCGTCGGGCACCAACCAAGTCACCTTCGAGTTCGAGCCGCTCGACGGCAACAAGCGCACGCTCGTCACCATCACGGAGGCCGCGTGGCTCCCTACCCCAGCCGGGGCGAGAGCGGCTTTCGGCAACTGCGAGGGGTGGACAGCGATGCTGCTTGGTCTGAGGGCCTGGGTCGAGCACGGCGTGGTGCTGCGTGAGGGTTATTACCGCTAGTCCACCTCGGTTACGCCCGAAAGTCGACCAGCACGTCCTGCGCGGCTAGCCTGCGGTGCGCTTTGGGCAGTTCCTCGGCCAACCCGTAGAACACGAACGCTACAAGGCGCCTGTCAGAGGGTTCTTGCTCATGACCGAGGAGGGCCCAGAACTCCTCGTGCTCCTCGACGGCAGCCGTCGACCACTTGGTCGCTATCCCCTTGGCCCACAAGTGCAGGCAGAAGTTCTGCACCGCGCAAGCAGTTGCGGCGTAGTCCTCGAGCCGCGTCTTCTCATCCGCCGTGGCCGAACTAGTGCAGGTGGCGACCACCACGCCTGGAGCGCTCGCCCACTGGGTCCGCTTGGCCTCAACGCGCTCTGGCTTGGAGCCGGTCCGCTCGAGTTGCTCCGCCCACAGATCGGCCAGGCGCCGCTGCCGCGCTACGTCTAGGC
>JBIQMD010000254.1:0-3776 GCA_044463725.1 Truepera radiovictrix | reverse complement strand
CGCGACCTTCTGCGTGACAGGCAGATATGCTAACCGCTACACTACGGCTCCGCGATTCGCCTAGGTGCCGTTCTGGTCGGTATTACCGGCCCCAGGGCGAAGCGTAGGATACCTGGCTGGCGCCGGGCGTGTCAACGAGCGTCAGCGCGCGCGGGCGTTGCTGACCGCGCCCTGGCCGAGTTCCGCCAGCGCCCGCCGTATGGCCCGCGGACCGTAGCCGTACTCCTCGTGTTGGGCGCTCGGGTCGCCATGCGGGACTGTCACGTCCTGAATGCCGAGGCGCACGACGGGCACGGTTAGCCCGAGGTCGGAGAGCGCCTCTAGTACCGCGCTTCCTAACCCACCTACGACGGTGTGGTCCTCGACGGTGATGATGGCGCGCGCCGTCCCCGCAATGCGGGCGAGCATGGCGCGGTCGAGTGGCTTGACGAAGCGTGCGTTCACGACGCCGACGCGCGGGTCGTCCCCTACCGCTTCGAGGGCGTAGCCGAGCGTCGGCCCCAGACCCAGGACGAACACCTCGCTGCCGTCCTTGACTAGTTCCCAGGTGCCCCACGTGACCTCTGGCCACTCCTCTACGGGTAGCTCGGCAGCGGCCTTCACCGCGCCGCGCGGCCAGCGGATGGCCTTCGGGCCCCCGAGGCGAATGGCGGCCTTCAGCATGCCCCGCATCTCGCTGGCGTCCTTCGGCATGCCTACGCTCACGTGCGGGATGGTCCGCAGGTAGGCAAGGTCGTAGACGCCTTGGTGAGTAGCGCCGTCGCCGCCAACCAGTCCGGCGCGGTCGATGGCGAACACCACGTCCAGTTCCTCGAGGGCAACGTCATGGATGACTTGGTCGAAGCCGCGCTGCAGGAACGTGGAGTAGATGGCCACGATGGGCTTCTCGCCGCGTAATGCCAGCCCGGCGCCGAGGGTCACGGCAACGTCCTCTGCGATTCCCACGTCGATGTAGCGGTCCGGGTGCTGCTTGCTATAGTCGACCAAGCCACTGCCCTCGCGCATGGCTGGCGTGATGACCCACACGCGGTCGTCGGCCGCGGCCAAGGCGCTGGCGGCGTCTCCGAACGCCTTGGCCCAAGTGTGGCTGGCGCCCTTGGCTACAGGGTGGTCTGGGTCGAAGCTAGATGCGCCGTGCCACGCGATCGGGTCGCTCTCTGCGGCCTTGTAGCCCTTGCCTTTGCGGGTGACGATGTGCAGCATGGTCGGGCCGTCGAGTTCGCGGATCTTAGCCAGGTAGTAAAGCAGCTGCGGGATGTCGTGCCCGTCGATTGGCCCGACGTAGCGCAGGCCCATGGCGTGGAAGGGGTTGTTGCTGGCCGGGTCGAAGAAGCGCCGGGCGGCCTTCTTCGCGCGGCTGCCCATGTCCGCCAGCGGCTCCCACAAGCGGGTGAGGCGCTGCTTCGCGCGGTCCTCCGCGTTCTGGAACCACGGCTGCACCTGCAGGGTGCGCATGTAGTGGTTGATGGCGCCGACGTTCTCGCTGATCGACATCTCGTTGTCGTTAAGCACGATCAGCATGCGCGGCTTCAGGTGACCGATCTGGTTGAGGGCCGCGAGCGCCATGCCGCCCGTCAGGGCGCCGTCGCCGATGACGGCGGCGACCTCGTAGTTGGCGTGACGCGCGTCGCGCGCTAGGGCCATGCCGAGTGCCGCTGCGAGGCTGGTCGAGGCGTGCCCAACCGTCAGTGCGTCGTGCTCTGACTCGCTCGTTGCCGTGAAGCCAGCGAGGCCACCTGCTTGGCGGATGGTGTCGAGGCGATCCTTGCGGCCCGTCAGGATCTTGTGCCCGTACGTTTGGTGACCGACGTCCCACACGATGCGGTCGTGGCTCGTATCGAGGAGGTAGTGCAGGGCAACGGTCAGCTCGACGGCCCCGAGGCTAGAGGCAAGGTGCCCGCCGGTAACGGAGCACACGCGGATGATCTCGCTGCGTAGCTCCTCTGCCAGCTCAGGTAGTTGCTCGCGCTTGAGGCGCTTGAGGTCCGCTGGCTGGTCGATGCCCGCGAGTAGCCCGCGCGGCGGCACCTTGCTCATGGCGTTACGGCTTCTACTTGCGCAACGTTGGTGCCGACAAGCACCTGACCGCTGCGCAACCTAACGTCGCCGAGGTGCGGCGCGAACCAGGTGCTCTGGGTGAGTTCTTCCGTCGTTGCTCCGTTCTCGTCCGTCGTGCGGCTGGTGAAGTCGATGACGAAGACTTCGATCTGGCCGGCCGGCACGGTGACGAGGCGCTTGTCGACGACGATGTAGCTGTAGTCGATCTTGAGGTCGAGCGTCTGCTTGCCCTCCATGGCGTTGATGTGCACGTTCGTCGTGCCTGACCACAGCGCACCGACGCGTAGGGTGTCGGGTGCGGGGTATTCGTGCAGCGGCGGGTCGAAGTCGTAACTCGTGCCGAGGCGCTCCTGGCGCTTCAGCCACACACCGTCCGCGCGCACCTGCCGGTAGCTCATCTCGTCCAAGCCGCGGCCCCGCGCGTTCCAGGCGACCCACACCTCTCCGCCAACGACGGTGGGGCCGAGGATCTGCACGGTGGTCGCTGGGTCGGTGAGGCGCGCACCGTTCGGCAGGTACTGCCAGGTGGCGCCGGTCTGGTTGGGGTAGTAGGAGATCGGTTCGGTGAGCTGCTCGACCCCGACGCGCTGCGAGTCGCCGCTCGTGGGGGCGCAGGCTGCCAGTAGCAACGTGACCGCAGCGAGAACTGCGGCTAACCGGGACGTAGTGCGCATGCGCCGAGTCTACCGCGCCAATCGCGCGCTGGTCATGACCCGATGTCAGTGCGGAACTGCGCGCCGGGGAACGAGGTTGCGGCAACGCATTCGTACGCTGCAGCCCTGGCCTCCTCCGCCGTTGGCGCGACGGCCACGACGCTAAGCACGCGCCCGCCACTGGTCGTGAACACGCCGGGCGTTTGATCCGCCTGCAGTCCGCCCTTGAAGACGTGAACGCCAGCTGGCAGTTCGGCGGGTGGCCTAACCTTGACACCCGCTACCGGTGCATCCGGGTAGCCTGGCGCCGCCATGACCACGCAGACCGTGTGCGCCGCGTCCCAACTGACGTCGGCCTCGCCCAGCCGCCCCTCTGCAACTGCGAGGAAGAGCTGCGGCGCGTTGGAAGCCAGGAGTGGGAGGACCGCCTGGGCTTCCGGGTCGCCGAAGCGCACGTTGAACTCGAGGACCCGCGGCCCATCTGGCGTGAGCATGATGCCGACGTACAGCACCCCGCGGTAAAGCATGTCTTCGGCTGCGATGCCGGCCAGAACGGGCGCGACGATGGTCTGCTCGATGAGCTCGAGGAGTCCCGGTTCGCTGAGCGCCACCGGAGCAACGGCCCCCATGCCACCCGTCATGGCGCCCTGGTCGCCGTCCAGTAGGCGCTTGTGATCGCGCGCCAGGGGCAGCAGGCGGTGGTCGCGCCCGTCGGTGAAGAGCATGACGGTGAGTTCGCGGCCAGTGAGGAACTCCTCGACCACGACCTCCGTGTTCGGCCGCCTGCTTGCGAACAGCGAGCGTAGGGCAGCTTCGGCCTCTGGCAGCGTCATGGCGACCGTAACGCCCTTGCCGGCTGCGAGACCCGAGTCCTTGATGACGACTGGCGCCGTCTGGGTGGCCAGGTACTCCAGCGCGGCTCCAAGGTCGGTGAAGGTGCGGTAGTCGGCGGTCGGCACGCCGTGCCTGCGCATGAACGCCTTGGAGTACGCCTTCGAGCCCTCGAGCTGCGCAGCGTGGCGCGACGGCCCGAACACGGGCACGCCTTCAGCGCGCAGGAGGTCG
>JBIQMD010000253.1:0-3816 GCA_044463725.1 Truepera radiovictrix | reverse complement strand
GGCGCAGCGCCGGCAGGACGGCGCGGCGCAGGTCGGCGAACTCTACGTTCGGGCGGCCTGCGGCCAGGGCGTAGCCTTTGGCAGCCAAGGTGATGGCCTGAGCACCGCGCGGGCTTGCGCCCAAACGCACGAGCGGGTTGGCGTGCGTTGCCTCGACGAGGCGCACGACGTAGTCGAGCCCAGGCTCTGCGATGGGTACGGCGCGCAGCATGGCCTGCAGCGCGAGGAGCCTCGCGCGCGTGATCACCGGCTTGGCCACTTGCTCCGAACTGCCGGTCGTTATCAGCAGGATGCGCTGGAGGGTGGCGGCGTCCGGCCTCTCGGTGACTACCTTGAAGAGGAAGCGGTCTAGCTGCGCTTCGGGGAGGGGGTAAGTGCCCTCCATCTCTAGTGGGTTCTGGGTGGCGAGGACGATGAACGGCTCCTCGAGCGCGTAACGCTTTCCAGCAACGGTGACGGCGCGCTCCTGCATGGCCTCTAGCAGCGCCGATTGCGTTTTGGGGGTGGCGCGGTTGATCTCGTCTGCTAGTAGGACGTTCGTGAACACCGGGCCAGGCTGGAACTCGAAGCGGCTCTGCTGTGCTTCGATGAACACGTTGGTGCCGGTGACGTCCGCAGGCATGAGGTCCGGCGTGAACTGGATACGGGAGAAGGCTAGGGCGCAGACGTCAGCGAAGGTGTGCACTAGCTTGGTCTTGCCGAGGCCGGGGACGCCCTCCAGGAGCACGTGACCGCGGGCGAAGGCAGCGACGAGCAAGTCCTCGACTACGCGCTCCTGCCCGACGATGACCGAGGAGATGCCCGTGACCAAGTTGCGGAAGTCTGTGGCGAAGTCCTCGCCCGTAAGTCTGTTGGTGGTCGGGGTGTCTGACATGCTTACCTCGGTGGCGCCGGGCGCGGTGGCGCGCCGCCCTGGCTGTGCTTGAGTAACCGGAGTATAGCCGCGCCGTTCGCCACGCCGCGCCGTGACTAGGCATTAGCCGTCACAGCCTAGGCTTATAGGTACACTGTTGCGCGTATGAGACCGGCTTATGGGCGTGTGACCCTAAGGCCGCTGGAGGAGTTCTCGGACGCCGATTGGCGCCGGCTGCAGAGCCACTTCCGCGACCCGGAGATTGCCTACCTGAACGGCACACCGCCGAACCGCATGCCGCTATGGCTGCTCAAGCGCCTGCTGAAGACCGACTCCAAGCGCCACGACCGCGCAACGTTCGGCATCTACGACGAACGCGACGACTACATCGGCACCACGGAGCTCTACGACATCAGCGGCGATCAGGGAACGCTCGGCATCATCATCGGCGAGCGCACGCACTGGGCCGGCGGGTACGGGCCGGAGGCCATGCACGCCCTACTCGGTTACGCCTTCCAGGTGCTAGGTTTGCGCCTCATGCGCCTCAACACGTTCGGCGACAACGTGCGGGCGCAACGCGCCTTCAAGAAGGTCGGGTTCCATGAGGTCGACCGCCGCATCGACGCCACTGGGCGGGTGGACATCCGCATGGAACTCCCGCTCGCAGAGTGGCACCCTGAGGGGCCGCGCGTCGTCGGCGGCGCCAAGTCGACGCCTAGCTGAGATTCACTCGCTGCTTCCCTCGAAGTAGTTCTTGACCGCCTGCGCGGCCGCCTGACCAACACCGGGTACGGCTGCCAAGGTAGCGAGGTCCGCGCCGCGCAGCTCCTCCAAGCTCGAGAAATGCGCCAACAGCGCATCGCGCCGCTTCGGTCCGATGCCTGGCACGTCGTCTAGCAGCGACCGCGTAGCGGACTTGCCGCGCCGTTGCCTGTTGTAACCGACGGCAGTGCGGTGCGCTTCGTCCCTCACGTGTATGAGCAACCTAAGGGCGGGGTGGCTGATGGGCACCAGCACTTCCTCGCCGTTCTCGGTGATGAGCGTCTCCTGCTTCTTCGCGAGTCCGACGAGCGGCACCTTCACGCCAGCCTCCTCCAACGCGCGCTTGGCTGCGCTGATCTGACCCTTGCCGCCGTCGATCAACAGAAGATCGGGTGGCGGGAGTTTGTCGGCGAGGGCGCCCGTGAAGCGGCGGTAAACGGCCTGGTGCATGCTGAAGAAGTCGTCCGCCTTGTCGAGATCCCTGATGCGCACGCGGCGGTAATCGCTCTTCTTCGAGCGCCCGCCCTCGAACGCCACGATGCTCGCCACCGTGTGCGTGCCCATGAGGTTGGAGATGTCGTAGCCCTCGATGCGCCAGGGTGGGTTCTCGAGCTCGAGGAGGCGCTGCAACTCACCCACGCCTGGCGCCTCGCCGCGGCGCTCGAGGAGCGCGATCTCGGCCTCGACGCCACTAACGGCGTTGCGTTGCGCCAACTCGATCAGCTCGACCTTGTCACCGCGCTGAGGCACGCGCACCTCGACCTTGCGCTTCGCACGGGCGCTGAGGAAACGCTGCCACACTTCGACGTCGAGGTCGCTTGCCGGCAGCAGCACGCGCGGAGGCAGTTGAGTTGCCAGGCCGTAATACTCTCCCATGAACCGCTCTAGGATCTCGCCGTCCGTTGCGCTCTCCGCGTTCTTCATGACGCGCTTGTCGCGCCCGACTACGCGCCCGTTGCGCATCTGGAAGAGCTGCACCATGGCGGTATTCCCCGCCTTCGCGACGCCGAGGAAGTCAAGATCGTCCGTGCCGGTCATGACGACGCTGCTGTCGTAACCGGTGAGGCGCTTGAGGGCGTCGAGCCGGTCGCGGTAAGTGGCGGCTAGCTCGAAGTCGCGGCGCTCGGCCGCGCCCTTCATCTGCTCCTCGAGGCGCTCCACGATCTCGGTGATGCGGCCCTCGAGGAACGCCTTGACCTCGGCGACCACCTCGGCGTACGCCTTGGGGTCTGCCCACCCTACGCACGGCGCGAAGCAGCGGCCCATGTGGTAGCGCAGGCACGGCTTCTTGCGCGTCTCCATCGGCACGCCGCTGTTCTTGCGGAGTTTGAACACACTGTATACGAGGTCGAGGACCTGCCGCACCGAACTCGCGCTTGGGTACGGCCCGTAGTAAGTCCCGCCGTCCTTGACCACCCGCCGCGTGAAGATGAGGGTTGGGTACTCCTCGTTCGTCAACTTCAGGAACGGGTAGCTCTTGTCGTCCTTGAGCAGCACGTTGAAGTGCGGCTGGTGACGCTTGATGAGGTTCGATTCGAGGATGAGCGCCTCGACCTCATCGCTCGTGACGATGAACTCGAGGTTACGCGCGGTGTGCGTTAGCAGGCGCGCCTTCTGCCCAGCCTGGCGCCCGAAGTAACTGCCGACGCGGCTGCGCAAGTTCACGGCCTTGCCGACGTACAGGACGGCCCCGTCCTCGCCGTGGAAGAGATAACAGCCACTTGAAGTGGGGAGTACGGGCAGGTCGCCGCGCTTCACTGCCGGATTCTACGTTGCGGCGCCGCGCGGCCCGGTCGCGCGCCATCTCTCGGCACGCTAGAGGTCGAGCATCAGGGCCTCTGGGTTCTCGAGCAGGTCGATCACGCGCCCCGTGAAGTTGGCGCCCTCCGCCCCGTCGACCAGGCGGTGGTCGAAGGCCAGGCTCAGGTAGAGCATCTGGCGCGCCACGATGCTGTCGTCGGCCAGCACGACGGGCCGCTTCTTGATCGAATGGACGCCCAAGATGGCGGCCTCTGGCGCATTGATGATCGGGAACGAGAACAGCCCACCGAGGCTGCCGATGTTGGTGATGGAGAACGTGCCGCCCTTGAGATCGTCCGGGGTGACCTTGCCCGCCTTAGCGGCCTCCGCCAGGCGATTGATGTCGCTCGCAAGCTCCAGGATGGTGCGTGTGTCGACGTCTCGCACGACGGGCACGATCA
>JBIQMD010000252.1:0-3823 GCA_044463725.1 Truepera radiovictrix | reverse complement strand
GGAGCCATCACCGACCTGGTCGATGCCGTCGCCGAGTTCGAGGACTTGCCGCACGCCGTCAAGGTCGAGCGCCTGCAACGCCTGATCGAGCAGCAGAAGGCGAGAAGCATGGGCGTCGTTCAGCTGACCGTCACCAACGCCACCCAACATGCGCTCTACGGCGAGCTGGAGGGCAAGGCCCGGAGCGGCGTTGCACTCGCGATGGCGTCGTGACGCGCGACCTGGCGGTCAGCGTGTTCGTCTCCTGGCGCGGTCAAGTGCTGCTGCACAAACACCGCAAGTTGGGGCTCTGGCTGCCGCCTGGCGGCCACGTTGAGCCGAACGAGCTCCCGGACGACGCGGCCGTACGCGAGGTACTGGAAGAGACGGGCGTTGCCGCCGACCTGTTCGGCCCACCACCGCTCACCGCGCCGGGGCCGCGGCAACTCACGCGCCCGCGCGGGGTGCAGCTCGAGACCATCGGGCCGAACCATGAGCACATCGACCTCGTATACCTAGCTCGCCCCACCGAACCGTACGGCGGTGAGCTATTGGAGGGCGAGGAGGGGCTGGGCTGGTACGACCAGCCAAGCGCAACCGCCCTCGGCCTGACGCCAGAGCTGAGCGCCTGGGTTGCCCTCACCCTCAGCGAGCTGCCTTGACCCCGTATGCCGCGCTGATCATGGCGCGCCAGGCGTCCGCCTCCACGGCAGAGCGCAGGCGCACGACCGTCAACTCTGGACGTTCCTCGAGGACGTTAGCGACGCGCGCACGCGCATAGGCCGAAATGGCAGTAGGTCGTCGGCGCAAATGAGCGGCACGGGACCACGCTCATCCCCTTGCCAACCGCATCGACGCCACCCGCGTAGCGCAGTCGCTGCCCAACCATGTATACTCCCTCCGCTGCCACTAGCACCGCTTGTGTTGGGGGCCATGCCGCTCTCGTCGGGGCGTAGCGCAGTTTGGTAGCGCACCTGGTTTGGGACCAGGGGGTCGCTGGTTCGAATCCGGCCGCCCCGACCACGATCTTCAGCAGGCCCTCAGCCGCTAGTTGGCGAGGGCCGCTCGAAGCACCAGGCGGGAGTAGCTCAGTTGGTAGAGCGACAGCCTTCCAAGCTGTAAGTCGCGGGTTCGAATCCCGTCTCCCGCTCCATTACCTTGGCTCTAGGCACACCGGCGCGCATTCTTTGGCCTTTGGACAAGAGGCGCGCACGCTTGGCCGACGAGAACACTGGCGCGCACCAGTAGCTCAGTGGATAGAGCAGCCGCCTTCTAAGCGGTAGGTCGAGGGTTCAAGTCCTTCCTGGTGCACCATTCTGTTCTCTTGGTTGCGGCCGCCAGCCAGGTCAACTCTCGGCGGCGCCCTTGCCGAGCACGTCGCGCACGTACAGGTGCTTCACGAGCAGCATGATCACTGCCGCGAACGGCGTGGCGACGAGGATCCCGAGGAAACCGAAGAGCTTGCCCATGACGATGAGCGCCAGCACGAGTAGCGCCGGTGGGATCTTCACGGCGCGCCGCTGTACCAGTGGCTGGATGACGTTGCCCTCGAGTTGTTGAACCAGTAACGACACCACTGCTGCCCAAACGCCAGTCCAGATGCCGTTCGTCAGGCCGATGAGGAACGCCGGTATTGCGGCCAGGAACGGCCCGAGGAACGGGATGAGGTCCAGCACGCCAGCGATGATGCCGAGCGCCAACGCCAACGGCACGCCGGCTACGGTGAGGCCGACGGCCGTCAACACTCCGACGGCAGACATGGCGATGGCCTGCCCGATCAGCCAAGACTGCAGCGTCCCGACGGTGTCGCCGAGCAGCGCGGCAGCCCGCGCCTCGTGCTTGCGTGGTACCAGCCTGAGGAGGCCGCGCCGGTATGTCGTGGGGGAGGCTGCCAGGAACACGCCTACCACGACGATGAACACGGCGTTGGCCAGGCTGTTCACCGTCAGCGATAGCGTGCTTGCCACGCCAGCCAACAGGTTGCCGATGTCGCTTGCAAGCGTCGAGGCCTGCGGCACATTCACGAGCAATGCGTGCCCCCAAGTCGTGCGCTCGAGGGTCGCCTGGACGTCCGTCAGCAGGCTCGGGAGGCTGAGGAACAGCTCGTCAAGCTGCGTTATCACGGCAGGCAGCAGGAGCAGGCTGGCGACCACGGTGAGGCCGACGAGCAGGAGGATTGCGACGGCGAGCGCCGCCCCGCGCGGCAGGCGTGTCACGCGGCGTATCGCGGCCGCACAACCGTCGAGGAACACCGCCACCACGAAGCCGGCGAAGGCGATAAGCAGCACGTCCTTGATCTGCCAGGCGAGCAACAAGAGCACGATGCCGGCGAGGGTCACACTCACCGTGTAGAGCACGCGCTGTTGGAAGTTCACCTCTGGCCCCTCCGCGTTCCTAGGCTGAGCTCTCCGGCAAGTCTACGCGCGCCAGATGGCGCGCTCCCCGCCTAGCGTGGCAGCGCGGCGGTAAGCTGGCCCGCGTGCAGGTAACTATCCGTCCTCGAGTCGCGTTGAGCGCGGCGTCCATCACGCTACTTCTCTTCGTCGCGCACTTCTTCAACGATTTCTTCTCCGGCACGCTCGCGGCGCTACTGCCATCCTTGCAGGCACGTTTCGGCGTCAGCGAAGTGACGCTGGCGTTGTTCGTTGCTGCGCTCTCGTTCAGTTCGTCCGTCGTGCAACCGCTGTTCGGCGCCGTGGCTGATCGTCTAGGCAGGCGGCTAGTTGCCGCAGTCGGGGTCGCGGCCACATCCGTCATCCTCAGCCTCATCGTCACGGTTCCTTCGGCGGCGCTACTCATTCCGCTCCTGCTGCTCGGTGGCCTCGGTTCGGCGGCGTTTCACCCGGCAGGTACGACGCTCGCGCGCCAGGCAGCCGGTGGCAAGGGCGGCCTCGCCCTCGGGCTCTTCAGTGCGGCTGGCACGACGGGTATGGCCTTCGGCCCGCTTGTCGTCGGGCTTTTCATCATCAACGGTTGGCTGAGTCTCACGCCGCTGCTCATGCTCCCAGGCGTCGTGGCCGGCGCGCTGCTCTACCTCTTGCTTCCGGCGCAGGCGCCGGTACCTCGCGCGAGCCGCGCGAAGCTCTTCGACCTTGAACTCTTCAGGGGTCCAGTCGGCATGCTGTGCTTGGCTGGCGTGCTGCGCTCCGTCGCGTGGACGGCGGTGATAAACGGAGCGCCACTGTGGCTCGTCAACTCAAAGGGCTTGTCCGCCGCGAGCCCAGTCGTCTTCTGGACCATCACCGTGTTCACCATCTCCGGCGGCGCCGGCGGCATCATCGCGGGCCTGCTGGAGGGACGCCTCAGCCGCCAAGCGCTCGTTACGGGCAGCATGCTGCTCGCACTGGTTCCACTCGCGACCTTGCTCCTCAGCGTGCCAGGCACGGTCTTGTACTTCGCTGGCGCTGCAGGGGCCGGCCTCCTCGTCAACGGCGGGCTTCCGATCATGGTCGTCAGCGCGCAGGACGCAGCACCTCACGCCGTCGCCACCGCCTCGGGCATGATGATGGGCCTAACGTGGGGGACGGCCGGGGTGCTTTACCTCGGCGTCGGCGCGCTGCAGGAAGCGATCGGCATGAACGCCGCCATGTGGTTGAGTCTCGTGCCACTCGTGCCAGGTGCGCTGATCGCGTACCGAGTGCTGCGGAAGCTGGGCGTGCCGCGCACTGAAGCACCGGCGCCAGCACAGTAGCAGCGGCCGCAACTCAGCACGGGCTAGGCAAACGGCCCCAAGACGCGGTAATCTTTCGTTCGGCCTCGCGAGGCCCCTGGTCTCGCATGCGCCTGCGCGGTGGGTGTAGCTCAGCTGGTTAGAGCACCGGATTGTGGTTCCGGGTGTCGTGGG
>JBIQMD010000251.1:0-3831 GCA_044463725.1 Truepera radiovictrix | reverse complement strand
AGCGGAACAAGTAGGTGCCGACGCCGACCGTCACGCACACGAGCACGAACGTGACGCTCACGAGTGCTCCTCTCCGGTAGCGGCGTCCGCGTTACCCGGGATGAAGGCGCCAGCGAGCCCACCACCGAGCATGCCCAACAAGATCCCCGTGCTGGTACTGAAGAGCGCCGACCCGAGCGCGAAGGCGAGAATGGCGACCACGACGACCGGCCACCGGCGCCGCTCGAACATGGCAAGGAGCAGCGAGAGGAACAGCGCGGGCATGAGGAATGCGAGTGCCGCGTCGACGGCCGGCCAACGCTCGAACGCCCCGCCGCCGAGGAGGGCACCGACGATCGTGCCAGACACCCAGGCCGCGTAGGCGCCAAGGCCGATGCCCGCCTGCCACGCCTCGCCCCAGCGCAGTTGTCGACCAGCCACACGTGCGGCGGCGCTCGCGAACACCTCGTCTGTCAGACCGTGCGCCCAGAACCAAGACCAGCGGGTGGAGACGGCGCTGGCCCCCGTCTGCCGCACCAACGTCAACAGCGCGGGGGCGTAGAGGAGGTGGCGTGCGTTCATGGCTAGTAGGGAGACGACGGCCAGCAGCGGAGACGCGTTGCCTGCCAGGAGCGCAACGGCCAAGAACTGGCTCGCGCCTGCGTAGATGACGATCGACATGAAGGCGGCCTCTGCGAAGCTGAAGCCCGTCTTGGCCGCCGTAACCCCGAACGACACCGCCACGGGAAAGTACGCGAGGGCGATGGGCAGGCTAGCGAGCAACCCGTTCCCGAAGCGCCCAGTGGCCTCTCTCTCCATAAGTCTCTAAGCGTACCCGTCTACGGGCCAACGCCACCAGCCCACGCGCCGGCCCAAGCGCCAGAGCAGGCCAGCCAGTCATGAGGGCCGCTGGATGGCCCGTCGAGTAGCATCTCCAAGTGCTGCGCCGCTTCTTCTCCTACGACGCACCGCACAAGAGGCTGTTCGCCATCGACTTCACCAGTGCGGTGGTTGCCCCCGTGCTCGAACTCGCCTTCCCGCTTGCCGTGCAGCTATTCATCGACCGTCTCTTGCCGAGCGCGTCAGGCGCTCGCCAGGTAGTCGTCGCGCAGGCGCCTGACGCGCGCCCTTGCGACCGTCAGGCGCGGGTCGCCAGGCAGCAGCGCGGCGGCGGCGGCCTCCCAGCACTCGAGGTCGTCCGTGAAGCGTTCGGCCAGGTCGAAGAGCGCGTCACCGTCGCCCGCGCCGAGCGCCGCCTGGCGCAGTACCTCCTCGAGGTCGAGGCGTTCGTCTACCACCCCTGGCGCCTCACTCCGCGGCAGTAGCGCGCTGCGGTAAAGCGCCACCGCCTGCCTCACTTCACCCTTCGCGAGGTGCGCGCGCAAGTCGAGCAGGTCGGATGAGAAGGGTACAAGGAAGCGGTAAGGCGCCTCGCTGACCGGCAGGGCCTTGCGCAGGCGGGTGAGCATGGCGCGCATTCCGCTCTTCGTGAACGGCGTCTGGCCGTCCGGCACTAGATACTCGTTGAGCGCCTCCAAGTCGATGCCGTCTGCGTGATGCACGAGCGCAGTCGTCACTTCCGCCATGCGCTGGGGTAGCGGGTGGTTCTTGCCGTTGTAACGCGCGACTGGGGTCCCTAGCAGGCTTAGGCGCAGGCTGGCTTGTGGCACGGAGATGCGGTTCCACACCGGCGCGAGGAGCTCCTCAGGCCCGCTGACGATGCGCAGTGCGATCGGTGCCGCGCCGGCCACGAGCGTAACGGCGTCGGGCGGCAGATTCACGCCCCCGCCCTCGCTTGCAACCATGTAGTAGAGGATGGCGCTAAGCCGATGCTCGGCAGCCAACTCCCGGTCCAACACCGCGCTTAGGAGGTGTGCGGCGGCGTCCTCGTCTCCCGCCACCGCGGCGACCATGCCGCGCGTGAGCTGGGCGACGGTCCACTCGTAACCGCGGTCGGCTTCCGCGAGCCCAACGACGTCGTCTGCGACGCGCCGCGCCTCACCCACCCTGCCAAGCTCGAGCAGCACACGCACGAGCAAGTGGCCGTGCACCGCCCGCGAGCGGCGCGGGCTCGCCTGGTAGTTGGCTAGCGCCAACTGTAGCGCGGCCTCCGGTTGACCCTCCGCTAGTTCGAGGAATGCGAGCGTGCCCCTCAACAACGCCGCTAAGTGCGGGAGGTTGCCCTCTGCGAGCACCTGGGCGTTCTCCAGAACGCCGCGCGTGCCGACGAGGTCGCCAGTCATGATGTTGGCCATGGCGAGGTCGTTGACGAGCTGAAGCCGCCTTGCGCCGTCCCTCACGTCGCCGCGATCGAAAACGTCGAGGGTCCAGCGCGCCCAGCGGGCGGCCTGTGCGTAATCGCCCATGCGCGAGAGGCGCGCAACCAGCATGCCCGCGTTGCGCACGAGGTCGAACGGCCCACCAACGTCGTCGGCCAACTGCACCGACTCTCGCAGCAACTGCAAGGCTTGATCGGGGTCAGGGTGCAACCTGCCGTACTGCCAGAGGGTGAGGGGGGTGCGGCGCGCCTCCACGGCCTGCTTGGCTAGCGCGAAACCGCGTTCGGGTGGCAACGCCCCAGCTCGCCGCGCCCTGAGTTCGGGGGCGAGGTGCACGGTGAGGTGACTATCGACGTCAGGCAGGACCGTGGCCACGTCACCAACGGCAAAGCCCGCCACGAGGCGCCACTCGAGCACGCGTTCGCTTAGCGAGTACTCCGCTGGTAGTGCCGAGAGGAGGAGGTGGAGGCGCGAAAGGAGTCCTTCCTCCTGGTAGCGCGGCCCGGCTTGCTTGAGCAGGTCCTCCACGAGCTCCGGTGCCTTCAGGCTGGCGAGCTCGAGCGCGGCAACCAACTCACCCTCGCGCCTCAGCGCCTGGACGGCCACGGAAGCGTCGACGAGTTGCGCTTCCTGGTAGTCGACGAGGGCGCCGTTTGGGCTTGGGATCGTGATGGCAGGGATGCCCGCCAGGCGGTTGCCGCGTTGCAGCAACTCGGTGAAGCGGCCGTCTACCGTGTGCCATAGCTCGTCCAGTTGCGTGGTGGTCACGGCGCGCGGCAGGAGGAGTTCTGCTTCGTCGAGCGGCACGCGCAACTCGTCCGGGCCCAGCAGGGTGACCCGGGCCGTGACCTCGGCTGGGGGAGTCAGACCGCCGCGCAGGTCGAGCACCACGCGGAAGCCGTCGTGCTGCATGGCGAGCAATGCTGGGAGCAGCGGCTCGGTAACGAGTTCCGTCGTGAGGGCAAGCCACAGCGGGCGCACGTCCGCGCCGTAGTGACTCAGTGCAGCTAGCTGGGCCTGGAAAGGAAGCGCCGAACCGAGCAGGCGCGTGCCGATGGCGTCATTGACGGCGCGCGCGAGTGCGTTGCCTTGCGCCACGGCGTCCCCAGCTGCCCCGCGCCCGACCTCGAACCAGGCCACGGTGGCCTTGTCCTTGAGCCCCTCGAGCAGGAATGGCGCACCGTATGGCTCACCGCCCGTGAGGACCACAGGTTCGCTCGCCCCTGTGATGGCGGTGAGTTGGCGTTGGAGCCACATCGTCTCAGGATAGCCGCCGCGTTAGCAGGCGGCTACGGTGATGCGGGATTCAACTTGAGAGCAAGTGGGCTTCCATTGGTTATTCAGGCACCTGTTGGTTATCAGGCGCCCTGCAGTTGCTGCGTGTAGACAGCCGCACCAGCGTGATCGCTGGGAGCATGGGTGGCGTACGTGAGCTGGCGTTCGATCTCGGCGGCGACCTGAAGAACGGTTGCCTGACGCAGAAGCACTTTGTCTCCTACGAACGTGAATGCCGTGGTCGCCTGTAGCTTGCGGAGCGCTTCTTCTCGGTCCATGGTCGAACTCACCCTCTTCC
>JBIQMD010000250.1:0-3840 GCA_044463725.1 Truepera radiovictrix | reverse complement strand
CGGCTGTCTCCAGGGCCGTGGGGGCGTCAGTGGCGACAGCGGACGAGCGTGGCCGTTTCTCGGCTGCCGCGCTCTTCGACCGCGCATCCTTGGGGGCCACGATGCGGTTGAACACGGGCGCGTCGACCGTGAGGCCATCGGTTGGGTCGCGCCAGAAGTAGCCTAGGCGCTCGAACTGGTAGCGCTGGTCGAGCGGGTCTTCGAGGACGCTCGGCTCGATGAAGCCGTGCGTTACGCGCAGCGCGTCGGGGTTCACGTAGTCGAGAAGGTCGCCTTCTGCGCCGTCCGGGTCCGGCACGGTGAACAACCGGTCGTACAGGCGCGCAGTGAACGGCACTCCCTTGGTGGCTGACACCCAATGGATGGCCGCCGCTACCTTCACGCCAGACGGGTTAGCGTCACCTTCAAAGGCGTGCGCGCGCAACTCGGTTACGGCGCCGCTGGCGTCCTTGATGACCTCGTCCAAGCGGATGACGGGCCCATGGCGAAGACGCACGACCCTGCCTGGCGCCAGCCGCTTGAAACCGGGCCGGGGGACCTCTTCGAAATCGCTTGCCTCGATGTAGATCTCGCGGGTAAGTGGTACGGGCCTGCTGCCCTCACCGGGCACGTCCGCTGGCCAGTAAGGCGCGTCTAGTTCGCGTACCGAACCGTCTGCCACGTTGGTCAGTACGACCTTCAGGGGCTCCAGCACGGCCAGCACGCGCGGCGCTATGGGGTTCAGGTCGTCCCTGATGCTCGAGTCGAGAAGCGCGAGGTCAGTGCGGCTGTTGGCCCTGGCCACGCCGACGCGGTTCGTGAACTCACGGATGGCCTCAGGGCGCACGCCGCGCCTGCGCATGGCCGAGATGGTCGGCATGCGCGGGTCGTCCCACGAGCTAACGACGCCCTCGCGGACGAGTCGGATGAGCTTGCGTTTGCTCACCACGGTGTAATCGAGCACTAGCCGCGCGAACTCGTACTGGTGCGGCCGGGGGCCAACGATGAGCCGGTCTACGACCCAATCGTAGACTTCCCGATTGTTCTCGAACTCGAGGGTGCAGAGGCTGTGCGAAACGCCCTCGATGGCGTCCGAGAGCGGGTGGGCGAAGTCGTACATTGGGTAGATGGGCCACTCGTTGCCTGTGCGGTAGTGGGCGGCGTCTACGATGCGGTAGAGAATCGGGTCGCGCATCTTCATGTTGGCTGCGCTCATGTCGATCTTCGCGCGCAGCACGTGCTCACCAGGCCCGAACTCGCCGTCGCGCATGCGGGCGAAGAGGTCGAGGTTCTCCTCGACGCTACGTTCGCGGAACGGGCTGTTGCGCCCCGCCTCGGTTACGCTGCCGCGGTATTCGCGGATCTGCTCCTCGTTGAGGCTGTCGACGTAGGCTTCGCCTGCCGTGATGAGTGTGACGGCGTAGTCGTAGAGCTGACCGAAGTAGTCGCTAGCGTGCCGCACGGCGTGCCATTCGAAGCCGAGCCAGCGCACGTCACGCTCGATGGCGGCGACGAACTCGGGGTCCTCTGTGACGGGGTTCGTGTCGTCGTAGCGCAAGAACGTGACGCCGCGGTAGTCGGTCGCCACGCCGAAGTCGAGCTGGATGGCCTTGGCGTGCCCGATGTGCAGGTAACCGTTCGGTTCCGGCGGGAAGCGCGTGACGACGTGCTTCAGCGAGCCGCTCGCCAAGTCGCGGTCGACGATGTCGGTGATGAAGTTGGGGGAGACTGTGCGGTCCGCGTCTGACTCTGGCGGGCGCGACTTCGGTAAGGCTTCCACGGTCTTCAGGGCTCCTCGGGCGGCGCTGGCGGGCGAGGGACCTCCTCAGCGCTGGCGCGCGGCGGTCACCACTGTACCGCACGGCCGAGGTACTCCTCGCCGTTGGCCTACGCGGCGGCTAGCGCAGGATCACGAGGGTAACGAAGAAGTAGGTGACTGGGAAAGCGGTGAGGGCGCTGTCGATGCGGTCGAGGACCCCGCCGTGGCCTGGCAGGAACACCCCCGCGTCCTTTACGCCTGCCCAGCGCTTGAGTAGCGACTCGAATAGGTCGCCCAACTGTGCGGCGCTCGAAACTAGCAGGCTGAAGAGGAGACCGTCGTAGACGTTCACGTGCAGTCCCGCGCGGCGCTCCAGGTACACGAGCGCTGCCCCAACCACGGCGGCTGCCAGTACGAGCCCACCGATGGAGCCCTCTACGGATTTGTTTGGGCTGATGAGCGGCGCCAACTGGCGTTTGCCGAACAAGCTCCCGAAGATGTACGCTCCCACGTCCGTAGCCACGACGGCCAGGGCTGGCAGGGTCAGGTACCAGAGGCCGAGTACGCCGTCTGGCGTGTACCTCAATGTGATGATGTAACCGAACAACCACGGGATGTACAGGTAGCCGAAGAACGAGAACACCACCGCCTGCAGCGAGTTACGGTTGGGGTTAGCGAGCTCTAGCGCCACCAGGTAGAGGGCGAAGAGGCCGATGAGCGCCTCGCGCCAACTGACTCCCGCGATTAGCGGCTGCATCCCTGGGTAGCTGATCGGCAGCGAGGCAGGTAACGTGAGGACTGCCGCCACCCAGATGCTGCGCTTGCGGATGGGTATGCCGCGCAGGCTCATCAGCGCCGTGTACTCCTGGATTGCAACCAGGGTAAGGATCAGGTAGACGGGCGCGAGGAGCGGTAGCCCGACCCACAAGACGAGCAGTGTGACCACGAAAGCAACCAGCGCCGACACTATGCGCGGCAAATGCTTGCGCGCGCGCGTTTCGGCGCTGGGGGCCTCGAGTTGGCTCAGGGCGCCCGCGTTGAAGTCGTCGTCGGGCAGGTTGGGAGTCACACCGCGAGGATGTCCGTCTCCTTAACTTTCGTCCGGGCATCGACTTTGGCAATGAACTCGTCAGTTGCCTTCTGTACGTCGGCCTCTGCGCGGCGGAGGTCGTCCTCGCTCAGGTCGCCTTCCTTCTGGTCGGCGCGGAGTTCGGTCAGCACGTCGCGGCGGATGTTTCGGATGGCCACGCGCGCTTCCTCTGCGAGCTGGTGCACTGACTTGACGAGGTCGCGACGGCGCTCATCGTTAAGTGGCGGAACGGTGATGAAGATGCTGTCGCCTTGGTTGCTTGGGTTGAAGCCGAGGTCCGCCTCGAGGATGGCCTTCTCGATGCCCTTGGCTACGCTCTTGTCGAACGGGGCGATGAGCAGCGTGCGCGGATCTGGGGTCGAGATGTTGGCGAGTTGAGCGAGCGGCGTCATTGCGCCGTAGTACTCGACCACTACGCGGCCTAACACGGCTGGGTTCGCGCGGCCGGTACGGACGGTAGACAGGTTGGACTGGAAGGCGTCAACGCTCTTCTGCATCCGCTCGCGCGCTTCGTTGAGTGGGTTGTGCATGCCCATTACCTCCGGGGCCAGATGGCGTGTGACATGAGTCTACCGCGGCTGCGGTAGCGACCACTTACTCCTGGTCGGCGTATTCGGTCACGACGTTCGAGGCGATGTGAGTGCCAACGCGCTCGCCCGCCAGCAAGCGGCCAAGGTTGCCTGAGCGGAAGATGTCGAAGACGATGACGGGCAGCTCGCGCTGCATGCACAAGCTGACGGCCGTTGCGTCCATGACGGCAAGGCCGCCGTTCAGCACGTCTAGGTAGGAGAGGGTACGGTAACGCCTCGCGCCAGGCGTGCGGTTCGGGTCGGCGTCGTAAACGCCATCGACCTTGTTCTTCGCCATGAGGACGACGTCCGCGTCGATCTCGAGTGCGCGGAGCGCGGCCGTCGTGTCGGTGGTGAAGAACGGGTTGCCCGTTCCGCCGCCGAAGATGACGATGCGCCCCTTCTCGAGGTGACGCAGCGCCCGGCGCCGGATGTACGGCTCG
>JBIQMD010000249.1:0-3843 GCA_044463725.1 Truepera radiovictrix | reverse complement strand
GCCTCGTCAGGCGTGCCGTCGAACACGACGAGGCCGTCGCGCATACCGATGATGCGGTCTGCGTAGTCACGGGCCATGTCGATGAAGTGCAGGTTCACCAAAGTGGTTATGCCGTCCTCCCTCGCGATGCGCTTGAGGTCGGACATGACGGCGTGCGAGGTGGGCGGGTCGAGGCTAGCGACGGGCTCGTCGGCGAGCATGACCGATGGCCGCTGCGCTAGCGCGCGGGCGATGCCTACACGCTGCTGCTGCCCGCCGGAGAGCGCGTCTGCCCTCACGAAAGCCTTCTCCGGGATCCCGACACGCCGCAAGCAGTCGTGCGCGTACGCGAGGTCCTCGCGCGGGAAGGAGCTGAGCACGCCACGCCACGCTGGCAGGTCGCCGAGGCGGCCGGACAGCACGTTGCGGATGACGCTAGAGCGCTTCACCAGGTTGAAGGTCTGGAAGATCATGCCGATGTCGGAGCGCGCGCGCCTCAGCGCTTGGCCCCGTGCGGCGGTGATGTTGGTGCCTGCCACGGTCACGTGGCCGGTCGACGGCACCACCAAGTTGTTGACGGTGCGGATGAGGGTTGATTTGCCCGCGCCCGACAGGCCGACGACAACGACGAACTGACCTTGAGGGACTTGCAGACTCACGCCCTTGAGGGCCTTGAGTCCAGTCTTGTAAGTAACTTCGACGTCTTCGAACTCGATATGTGCCACGACGGGACAACGCTACACGGAAAAGGGCGGCCAGGGATAGACCCGGCCGCCCGCCATCCGTGAACGAGGCGCTCGAGCGCCCTAGAACTACCGCTGGAAGGTCTTGGAGACCTCGCGGACGATGTCGTACGCGGAAGCGTCAACGCGTGCGAAGTCGGTCACGTTGAAGAGCGTCTTGGTGAGTGCCTTGCCTTCAGGGGTGCTGGCGATGTCGATGAGGGCGTCGGCGATCTGGTTGACGAGCTGCGGGTCGAGGCCCTTGCGCACGACGGCGCCGTCGTTCGGGATGTAGTCGGAGTAACCGAGGATGCACACGACGTCCTTGACGTCTGGGTACTCGGCTTCGATGGTCTCGCGGCCGTCGGAGCCTGGGCTGCCGCCGAAGGTGACGGAAACGTCGACGTCACCGTTGTAGACGGCGAGAGCGGACGCGTCGTGCGAGCCGGCGAAGATGGAGGTCATCTCGGTGTCCGGGTCGATGCCGTAGGTGTTCTTGAGGGTGACGTACGGGAACTGGTAGCCGGAAGCGGAGCCCGGGTCGACGAAGGCGATGGTCTTGCCGCGGAGCTGCTCGAAGGTCGTTATGCCGCTGTCGCAACGCACGTTGAACTGAGCGCGGTACGAGGTGGCGCCTTGGCGCACGGAGGCCAGGATGACCTGGGCGCCGTAGTTGTCGACGGCCTGAACGAGGGCGGCTGGCCCGAAGAGCCCGATGTCGACGCGACCGGTGCCGACGGCTTCTACGAGGCCGACGAAGTTGGTCGACACGAAGGTCTCGACGGGGATGAGGAGGCGCTCGGAGAGCATCTCGGCGATCGGGTCTAGGCTATCGACGATGGCGTCGGCCTCGCGGCTAGGCACCATGCCCAAGATGAGCTTGGAGGGTACGTCGCCTTGTGCATTGGCGTTGCCCATGAAGAGCGTGGCGCCTAGCACGACGGCAATAAGGGTTGAGAACAGTCGCTTCAAGTGGTTTCCTCCGACGTTCGTAATCGAGGCGTAACGCGGCGAGCGGACCGTCCGCCTAGCCGGGTTCGTGCCTGCGCGGGAGCAAGAGTAGCACGGGTGCGCGCGCCGTAACATCTCTCATTGCCAAGAGTCTCACACAGTCCGTTAGTTGCGGCCAGCACGCTGTTAAGTAATCCTGCTTCGGGCTAACGCCGCGCTTCTGGCAGCGGCCGCGCACCCGTCCCGATCGCCACGGCCGCGGCCACTAGCGCGTCAGTCGACGAGATGAGCGGCGCGCTCGTCCCGGCCGCGGCTAGGTCGCTCGAGCGCAAGACGAGCGGGACTTCGGTGCAGCCAGCGACGATGGCCGCCGCGCCGTCTGCCACCAGCCCTTGGGCTAACGCCAGCATCCCTGCGCGCACGTCCTCACCCACCTCGCCCGCCTTGACGCGGTATAGGAGGTCCATGAAGCGCGCCCGACTCGCGCCAAGGGGCTCACTTACGCTCACGCCGCGTTTGCCGAAGGCGGCGGCGTAGAGGCGAGCATCCTGCGCCCCGGCCGCCGCGAGGACCCCCACGCGTGTTGCGCCAGGAGCGGCGGCCAGGGTGGCCGCCACCGTCTCGTCGATGATGCTGACTAGCGGCACCTGCACCGCCTGCACGATGTCGTCGGCGTATGCGTGAGCCGTATTGCACACCATGAACAGGACTTCGGCCCCGGCCGTCTCCAGGCGCCTCGCCATGTCGGCGAGCTGCGGCCCGGGGCTAGGGCCAGTGCCGGCCACCGCCGCGTTGCGGTCAGGCACGCGCGGGTCCGAGAGCAGCACGAGGTGGAGGTGCTCCTGGTCGCCGCGGGCTGGCGTTGCGGCCACGACCTTGGTGTAGAAGGCGACGCTGGCAGCTGGGCCGAGCCCACCGAGGATGCCGAGGACTGGCCTGCGCGCCTGCATCAACCGACCAGCACGTCCTGGTAGGCGTACAGCGCCGGGCTGCCGCCCGTGTGGAGGAACACGACGTTGTCGTGACGCTCGAAGGCCCCGCTGCGCACAAGGTCGATGAGACCGGCGGCCGCCTTGCCCGAGTAGACGGGGTCGAGGAGCACGCCTTCGAGGTGCGCGAAGAGCTTCACGGCCTCGACCATGCCTGGGGTTGGGATGGAGTAGCCGCCGCCGACGTAACCGTCCAGCACTTCGATGTCGGCCGCCGTCGGGAGCCTCTCGGAGCCAGCCAGTTCCGCCGTGGCGCGGGCTAGGCCGAGGATCTTCTCCTCCTGCGGCGCCTTCTGCGCGCGCACGCTGATGCCAGTGACGGGTACGCCCGCGCTAGTTCCCGTTAGGCCAGCCACCATGCCGGAGTGCGTGCCGCCGCTGCCGCTGGCCGTCACGAGGCGCGTGATGTTCAAGCCAAGCTCGAACGCCTGCTGCATCAACTCCTGAGCGCACGAAACGTAGCCGAGCGCGCCAAGGGCGTTCGAGCCGCCGCCGGGGATGACGTACGCCTTGCGCCCAAGCGCTGCCACCTCGCCAGCTGCGACCTGCATGGCTGCGTTCAGGTCGGTGCCGCCCGGCACGACCGTCACCGCCTCCACCCCTAGTAGGTTGAAGAGGAAGTTGTTGCCGCTGGCGTGCGGGTCGTAGCTGTTTGGCACGCGCTCCTCGAGCACGAGGCGGCACGAGAGCCCCTCGTGAACGGCGGCGGCGAGTGTCAAGCGGCAGTGGTTCGACTGCACGGCGCCGGTCGTCACCAACGTGTCAGCGCCCTGCTCCAAGGCGTCTGCTACCAGGAACTCGAGCTTTCGCGTCTTGTTCCCGCCGGCTGCGAGCCCGAGGAGGTCGTCGCGCTTGAGCCACAAGTTCGGGCCGCCTAGGTGCGCGCTCAAGCGCGGGAGAGGCTCGAGTGGCGTTGCGCCTTGGGTGTAGTGGCGGCGTGGGAAACGGGAGAGTTGCATGCAGCATCATAAGAGCCGAACGCCGCGCCACAGCGCCCTCCAGCGTAGGAAAAACACCGCGGCCTCAGGGGGTATGCTCACGCATCGCGCTTGGCACGCGCTCCCGTGTCACGCGGCCCGAGGAGAGTAGGCATGACCATCTCACTGCATGAAGCCACGCTAGCTGCGGCTCAGCCAGGGGCCGGTGCCTTCGCGCCGCTCGCGCGCAACGAAGGCATGGCGCATGAAGTCGAAGGGAGCGAG
>JBIQMD010000248.1:0-3848 GCA_044463725.1 Truepera radiovictrix | reverse complement strand
GCAAGGGCGCTCCAGTCTTCGCTCGTCTACTTCATCCTGCCTAGCGAGTACGCCCGAGACGCCGCCTCGTTCGACGGCAAGCGCGTGCGCCTCGGCGGCCTAGTCGAGGCCGGCAGCGTCAATTTCGACGACACCCAACTGCACCTCACCTTCCAGATAACCGACGGCATCAAGGGCTACCAGGTGCAATACGACGGCGCACCGCCCGACCTCTTCCAGGAGAACGGTGGAGTAGTCATCGAGGGTCGTTTCCACGACGACGTTTTCGTTGGCGACAACCTGCTCGTCAAGCACAGCGAGGACTATCATCCACCAGCCGAGGGTGAGCCGATCGACGTCGAAGCCCTCAAAGAGTCACTGCGCTGAGCGGGGAGTAGTCACGTGCTAGATGTTCAACTAGGACCGCTGGGGAGCGCCAGCGTTTTCATCGCCTTCGGTTTGGCCCTCTACGGGGCCATTGCCGGCTCGCTTGGCGCCGTGCGCCGCGACGCCAGGCTGCAGACGAGCGCCCGTCTCGCTGCACTAGCTGGCTTCGTCATCGCAACGGCCGCCGTCGTCATCATGCAGGCGGCCCTGCTAGGCGACGACTTCAGCGTCTCGTACGTTGCCAATCACTCGCGCATTGCCTCGCCGATATGGGTGAAGGTCGTGACGATGTGGGCCGCACTCGAGGGCTCCATCCTCCTGTGGGCCTGGCTGCTTAGCGGCTACACGGCGCTGCTTGCCGTAACGGCGCCACTCAGTCCCCTGCGCCCGTGGGCCATCTCCATCATGCAAGCCGTGCAGGTCTTCTTCTTCGGCGTCGTCGCATTCCTCGCCAATCCGTTCGCGGTCCTGCCCTTCCCGCCCCTCGACGGCCCCGGACCCAACGAGCTGCTGCAGAACCACTGGATGATGGCCGTGCACCCGCTGCTCATGTACCTAGGGTTCGTCGGGTTGACGGTGCCGTTCGCTTACGCCATGGCGGCGCTAATCACGAGGCGGCCAGGCACGGAGTGGATGGCGCAAACCCGGCGCTGGACGCTAACGGGCTGGGGCTTCCTCTCAGCCGCCATCGTTGCCGGTGGTTGGTGGAGCTACGAGGTCCTCGGCTGGGGCGGCTACTGGGCCTGGGACCCCGTCGAGAACGTTAGCTTCATGCCGTGGCTGACGGCCACCGCATTCATTCACAGCGTACAGGTGCAGGAGCGGCGGCGGATGCTCAAGCCGTGGAACGTGCTGCTCATCATCACTACCTTCTCGCTCTCCATTCTAGGTACCTTCCTAACGCGATCTGGCGTCGTTTCCTCGGTGCACGCCTTCGGTAACGGGCCCGTTGGTCCTGCGTTCCTAGGGTTCTTCCTCCTCGTCACCCTGGCGGCGTTCGGCCTTCTGGCGCTGCGCTGGGACGACGTCAAGGACCGCGCAGATCTCGACTCCGTCATCAGCCGCGAGGGCAGCTTCCTCGGCGTGAACATCCTCTTCATTGCCCTGACGGCCGCCGTGCTTCTCGGCACGCTCTTCCCCCTCATCGTGGAGGCGCTATCCGGCGACAAGGTGACGGTCGGGGCGCCGTTCTTCGACCAAGTGACTTTGCCGATCTGGATGCTCGTCTTCCTCCTGATGGGTATCGGGCCGTTGCTCCCTTGGCGCCGCGCGCAGCAGCAGCGCCTCGGCCGGAACCTCGTGTGGTTGGCTGGCGCTTTCGTCGTCTCCGGCGCATTCGCGTGGCTGTTCGGGGTGCATAAGATCTACCCGGCGCTCACGGTGGCCCTTGCCGGCTACAACGTCATGAGCCTCGTGCTGCTTCTGAGCGGCGCGCTCGTGCCGCGCATGCGCCTCACCAAGCAGAGCTTCGTGCGGGTGCTTCGCTCCTACGCCGGTGAGAGCCGCAGGCGCGTCGGGAGCATGGTCGTCCACTTCGCCGTCATAGTCGTGGCGTTAGGTGTCGCTTTCAGCTCCGGCTACCGCGTTGACGAGCAGCTGAAACTCGACTTCGGCGCCAGCGCGGAGTTCTCCGGTTACACCCTCACCGCCGTCGACCGCTTCATGGAGCGCACTCCGCAACGCATCAGCGCGGGCGCCATCATCGACGTCTCCCGCAACGGCAAGCAGATCACCACCCTGAAGCCGCGCCTCAACCTCTTCGGCGAGGCGGGTCGCACCGTGCCAACCCCCGCCGTTTACTACACCGCCACTCACGACCTCTACCTCAACCTCAACAGCACCGTCGGGCCGGACAGCACCTTCGTCGTGTTGCGCGTCGTCAAGAGCCCGCTAGTCACCTGGATCTGGGTTGGCGGCTTCCTGCTCGCGCTCGGCACCATGTATAGCCTTGGAGGGAACAGGCGAACCGCGCCAGCCCGCGCCGCCGCCGAGGCGCACGAGGGCGCAAACGCGTGAAGATCGGCCGCCTCCTCATCGTCATCGGGGCCCTAGGGCTGTTGGCCGCGCTGTTCGGGTTCGGGTTGCTCCGCGGCAGCCCCGACCGCGACATAGCCTCCGTGCTCGTCGGCAAGCCGGCGCCGCCCTTCGACCTGCCGCTCTACGAGCGCTATCAACCCGAGTACGGCGCGAGCTTCGCGCTTGCCGATCACGTCGGCAAGCCGCTGGTCGTCAACTTCTGGGCGTCTTGGTGCCTCCCCTGTTACCAGGAGGCCCCGGAACTGCAGAGCTTCTGGTCCGAATACCAGGACAAGGGCATCCTCGTGTTGGGCGTCCAGACCCAAGACAAGGACAAGCGCAACGAGGGCCGCGACTTCATCGGCCGCTTCGGCCTAACCTTCCCCAACGTCCTCGACAACGACAGCCAAGTGAGCGTCAACTGGGGCCTGTACGGGGTGCCCGAAACGTTCTTCATCGACGCTAAAGGCAATATCGTTGGCAAACACATCGGGCCGGTCACGGTCGAGACTCTTAGGACCAACGTCGAGGCACTGCTCAGATGACACGGCATTGGCACCGCGCGCTACTCGCGGCGGTACTCGCAGTCTTGCTAGGCTCTGCGTTAGCGCAGGACGTCGAGATCGGTTCTCGCGCCTTCGACATCGCGCGTAAACTCCGCTGCCCCGTGTGCGTATCGGAAAGCGTGGCTGACTCGAGCGCCCAGATAGCGCAGCAGATGCGCACCGTCATTCAGGAGCGCATCGACGAGGGGCTCAGCGACCAACAGATCTACGCATACTTCCAGGCGAGCTACGGCGACTGGATCATGCTTCAACCACCGAAGCGCGGCGTGCACCTGCTCGTCTGGCTCCTGCCGGTGCTCGTTGGCTTGACGTCCATAGCGGTGGTAGCTGTGCTGGCGCGGCGCTGGCTGGCCGCGTCCAACACGCCGATCGACGCCTCGGCCGAGGAGCTAGCGCGAGTCAGGCAGCTCCTCGGTGAGGACGGACGGGCGGGCGGCCAAGCGGCGGCGCCCAAACCCGAGAGCGGGGATAGTTGATGTTCACGATGGTCCTGATCGGCGTGCTGGTGCTGATCGCGTTCTTCTACATAGCACTACCGCTGTTGGCACCTGGGCAAGCTGACCCGCTGCCAGACGACCGCGACCCCGTCCTCGTCGACCTTACGGAAGAGAAGACGGCGTTGCTGCGCGCCATCCGCGAGCTTGACGCCCGCGAGGACTTGCCGCCCCTACGGCGCCAAGAACTGCACGCGCGTTACGAGGCCAAAGCCGCCAAGGTATTGACCGCCATCGATGAGCGCCAGGCGTCACTTAGTGGCAAGCCCGTGCGGGCCGCGCCAAACCTGAACAAGCGCCGCGTGCCAATTGGCGCGGTCGTAGTCCTCGGGGTGTTCCTCGTGCTAGCAGCCGCACTGCCGACTTACCTGCTGCCGCGCGTGTCTGACTCGGACACCATCACGGC
>JBIQMD010000247.1:0-3855 GCA_044463725.1 Truepera radiovictrix | reverse complement strand
TGCGGCGGCGGCGCTAGAATCACGGAGGCGCCGCGGGCATGGACCTCTCGCGCCGAGATGGAGGCCGACACGCCATGACTTACCCAAGTGACCCCGTTGGCGCGCCCGGACCCGAACTCGAAGAGTTGCGGAAGGTACTCGAGGACTCTGGGTACTACCGCGTCCTCAAGCGCCTGCTGCCCCGCACCGAATACGCCGCGCCCGCCTCACTGCCGGCCGGCGCACGGCTGTACACCGCCCTCTACGTCGACACTGAAACGACAGGCTTCGACGCGAGAACCGAGCAGATCATCGAGTTGGGCATGCTTGCCTTCGATTACGACGCCGACGGCACGGTTTATGGTGTCCGCGAGCTGTTCAGTGGCCTTGAAGACCCGGGCAGACCCCTGCCTCAGGAGGTCATCGACATCACGGGCATAACCGACGAAGACGTGAATGGGCAACGGTTCGACGACGCCCTTGTGCTCGACGCGTTGAGCGGCGCCGACCTTGTGATCGCGCACAACGCGGCCTTCGACCGCCCATTCCTCGAGCGGCGCTTCCCGGCTTCCGCTCGGAAGCCGTGGGCGTGCTCCATCCGCGACGTGGGCTGGCGCGAGCTCGGCTTCGGCTCCAGCGGGCTGGAGTTCCTCGCCTTCCGCAGAGGCTTCTACTTCGACGCTCACCGCGCCATCTTCGATTGCCGTGCTGGCGTTGAGCTGCTTGCAGAGCCCTTGCCTGACGGCGAGCAGCCCATGCGCATTTTGCGCCTCTCCGCCCTCAAGCGCTCCGTGAGGCTGTGGGCCGAAGGCGCTGCCATCGCGAAGAAGGAGCTGCTCAAGGCGCGCGGTTACCGCTTCAACGGCGCCAGCAAGGTGTGGTGGGTTGACCTACCGGAGGAGGGGCATCAGGCCGAACTGGACTGGCTGGCGAGAAACATCTACGGTCGGCCCGTTGCCCTGCCATACCTCGAGGTCGGCGCGCTCGAGCGCTATTCGGCGCGCGTGCCAGAGGCGCTGCCCGCGACCGCTGCACGGCGCTGAGAAGGTGCGGCGTGCGTCAGGCATGAGAACGCGCGCGCAATTGCGTTATTGCGCGCGCGTTCCATGGCGTTGGCCTCACGCCAACTCTAGTTCTACTTACTCGAGGCCGAGTGCTCCGCGCTTGGCGTAGACCGCCGCGGCGTCGAGAGTGGTTGCGCGCTGGGTGGCGACTTCTTCGGCCGTGAAGGCGGTGAATCCCTCTGGCAGGGCGGCGGCGTTATCCCAGGCCGTTGCGGCGTAGTTGAGCACGTCTGCGATCTGCTGGTCGTCGAACATCGACGCCCATGGGGTCATGACGCTGTTGTAGGCCATGCCGTTGACGTTGATGGCGCCCTGAAGGCCGTAGAGCACGACGTCGATGGCGTACTCGCGGCCGCCGTCTGCGGCGACGACCTCAGGAAGGTGGCCGGCGAGCGGCGGGAAGGCTCCTGGAATGCCCTGACCGGTCGTCTGGTGGCAGGCCATGCAGTTGGTGTTGAAGATGGTCTCCCCCGCACTGGTGTCGGTCTCGGCGATCGGCGTGCCCTGGGCAACGACAGCCGGCACGAGGACCAACACAGCTAGAACCACAGGGGCCAAGATCTTGACGAGTCGCTTCACGAACTACCTCCAAGGCGTGCCGGTTATCCGGCCAAAAGTTAAGTGGCGGCGGGTCATGACGGGCTACACGCCCACCACCCGACCCGGCGGCTCTGGAGGAGGATACTACCCGAACACGAGCGTGGCCAGGCCGGGGGTAGCATCTAGGCCGATGGATGAAGGCACGGGAAAGACCCACTCACATGCACTTCAGGCTAACGGTTGGCCCATCGACGGGCTCGGCCCGCAGGCGTGCACGCTCGAGATGCGCAGGCAGGTATTGGCAGCTGTTCCGTACTTCTCCGCGCTCGAGCCGTCCGAACTCGAGCGCGTCCACGCCTCCTTTCACGCCGTGGCCATGTCGCCTGGGGAGGCGCTGGTAAGCGAGGGCGACCCAGCAGAGCGCTTCTGCGTCATAGCCAGCGGCCGCGTGAAGCTCAACCAAAGCACGGCGACGGGCGGTCAGCACCTCCTCGATGTCCTTGGGCCGGGTGCCTCGTTCGGTGAGTTGCCGCTGTTAGGGCAGGCGCACAACGCGTTCGGGGCGGAGGCGTTGACTGGTGGCTGCCTGTTGGTGACGTCCGCGGAGGAGTTCGGCGAGCTCGTCAGCGCCTTCCCGAAAGTGGCCCTGGCCGTACTGGAGGACGTCAGTGCCAAGCTGCGAGACGCGCAGTTGCGCTTGCGCTCCTCCGCGGGCGCCGTACCGGTAGAAGCGCGGTTGGCATCCGCGCTACTGATGCTCAGCGCGCGGCTTGGTCAACCAGACGGCGGGGGCCGCACGCTCGGCGCGCCCCTCAGCCAAGAGGACCTAGCGGCCCTGACGGGCTCGACGTTGGAGACCGTCAACCGCGTCTTGGCTCAGTGGCGCAAGGGCAAGATCGTTACGACGGGGCGCAGGCGCCTCTCCATCGTTGACGTGCCAGCACTTACGGCCATCTCGGAAGCCAGCCAGTGAGACTGGCGGCCGCTTAGCGCCCCTTGCGCAAGTACTGCTTCAGCGCCGCTAGCGGCCTCGTGTTGAGAACGTCGGCGGGCGTGAGCCATGCGCGCCGCAGTTGGTCCACCCCGTAGCGCATGGTGGCCAGCTGGGCTACGGAGTGGGCGTCCGAGCCGACGCTGACCGTCAGGCCGCGAGCGTGGGCGGCCATGAGTTCGGTGTCCGAGAGGTCGAGACGCTGGTACGAGCTGTTGTGCTCGACGGCAACGCCGTGCGCCAGGCACGCCTCGAACACGGCACCGAGGTCGATGGCGTAAGGGTCTCGTTGACCCAGCACCCGGCCCGTTGGATGGGCTAGGACGTTGACGGACGGGTGGCTGACGGCCTTGACGACGCGCGCCGTCTGCTCGGCCTCGCTGAGTTCGAAGAACGAGTGCACGCTGATGAGCACGATGTCGAGGCGCTCTAGCCACTCGTCGCTCAAGTCGAGGCTGCCGTCCTTCAGGATGTCGACCTCCATGCCGCGCAAGATGGTGATGTCGTCGCGGCCAGCCACTACCTCGTCGAGCTCCTCCCACTGCTTGGCGAGCTTGGCCTCGTCGAGGCCGCCAGTCATCGCGAGCGCCTTGCTGTGATCGGTTAGCGCCATGTACTCGTAACCGCGCGCGACGCACGCGTCGACCATCTCGACGACCGAGGCCTTGCCGTCCGACCAGGTGCTGTGCATGTGCAGGTCGCCGCGCATGTCCTCGAAGGTGATGAGTTCAGGGAGCTTGTGAGCGGCGGCCGCTGCTAGTTCCCCGCGGTCCTCACGCAGTTCTGGCGGCACCCAATCGAGGCCGAGGTGGTGGTAGATCCCTTCTTCGCTGCCGCCTGCCACGCGCGCGCCCGCAGCACCTGGCGTGGCCGGCGCCGCGCTGCTGCCTCCGCCCTCGAAGAGGCCGTACTCGCTGAGGTGCAGGCCCTGCTCAAGGGCGAGTTGGCGTAACGCCACGTTGTGCGCCTTGGAGCCCGTGAAGTAGAGCAGCGCCGCGCCGAAGCCTGCGTTTTCGATGACCCTGAGGTCGACTTGGATACCGTTCGCTAGCCGCACGCTCGAGCGCGTTGGGCCGCTCCCTAGGACCTCCGTTACCTCCGTGTAGCCGGTGAACTCGCGGGTTACGTCCTCTGCGCCCTTGCCGTTCTTCGCTACTGCCAGCAGGTCGACGTCGCCGATGGTCTCTTGCCTGCGGCGGTACGACCCGGCCACCTCAACGCGTTCAACACCCTTGACGGCGCGGAGGCGCGCTAGGAGCGGTTCGATGATGGCATCGACCT
>JBIQMD010000246.1:0-3882 GCA_044463725.1 Truepera radiovictrix | reverse complement strand
CCGAGCATCCGGTCGGTTACCAAGTAGCCGCCCACGACGTTGACGGTGGCGGCTACGATCGCGATGACGGCGAGCGCCGAAGCTAACGGTCCATGCACTGCGGTCGCGGCGATGGCGCCGACGATCGTGATGCCCGAGATGGCGTTGGAGCCGGACATGAGCGGGGTGTGGAGTTGCGACGGGACCTTGTTGATGAGTTCGAAGCCAAGGAAGATGGCTAGGACGAACGCCAGGAGCAGCAGCATTATGGTCATCCTTCTCCGATCGCGGCGCGCACTCGCTCGTCGCGCACTTCGCCCTGCGAGGTAAGTAGGCAGGCGCCGACCACCTCGTCCTGGGTATCGAGGCGCAGGGCACTCGTCTCCTTGTCCCAGGCATGTTCGATCAGTAGGTAGAGGTTGTTGGCATAGACGAGGCTAGCGTCCTTGGCGACTTGCGCTGGCATGTGTTCGAGCCCGACGATGAGCACGCCGTTCGAAGTCAGAGTGTCCGCGCCTGCTCGTGTGCCCTCGACGTTGCCGCCCGTACTGGCTGCCAGGTCGACGACAACGCTGCCTGCACGCATGCCGGCCACCATCTCAGCGCTGATGATGCGCGGCGCGCGGCGCCCGAACACCTGCGCAGTGGTCACCACTACGTCCGAGCCAGCGCAGACCTTGGCCATCTGCTTGCGTTGCGACTCGAGCTGCTCCGGCGTCAGCTCCTTGGCGTAGCCCTGGGCGGACTGGCCCGTCTCTCCGACGTCGATCTCGACGAACCTGGCCCCAAGTGACTGGACCTGCTCCTTGACTACCGGACGCGTGTCGTATGCCTCTACGCGCGCACCTAAGCGCTTGGCGGTAGCGATGGCCTGCAGGCCCGCCACGCCAGCCCCGACGACGAACACGCGCGCTGGCGGGATGGTCCCTGCTGGTGTGCTCATCATCGGGAACGCCTTGACCGACCGGCTGGCCGCCAACACGACGGCGGCGTAGCCGGCGAGGCTTGCCTGACTCGAGAGGGCGTCCATCTTCTGCGCGTACGTAGTGCGGGGGATCAGCTCCATGCACAGCGAATTGAGGCCATTAGCGGCCAGGGCGCGCACTAGGTCGTGGTTGAAGAACGGGTCGAGGAACCCGGCGACGGTCGCGCCGCGTTTCAGCCCCTCGAGCGTCGCCATCTTTGGCGGTTGCACGGTAAGCAGGAGGTCTGCGCCCGCCAGCAAGCGCGCTCGATCGGGTTCGAACTTGGCCCCGGCCTTCGCGAACTCGTCGTCACTCAAGAACGACTGCGTGCCCAGCCCCGGCTCTAGGGTGACGGTGGCTCCGAGCTTCACGAGCTTCTCGGCCACCTGCGGGGTAAGCGGGCTTCTCCGCTCACCGGATACGGTCTCCTTCAACGCGACGATGTTCATACTGCGCTCATCTTTGCACGTAGCTTCCACCTGAAGCACGGGTCACTTGCCCCTGCAGAGCGCAGCCCCCGGCGGCGATATACTCCTCAGTCATGAAGCATTTCGGCGTGCTCACCAGCGGAGGCGACGCTCCCGGCATGAACGCGGCAATCCGCGCAGTGGTCCGAACGGCGGTCCACGACGGCATCCGCATCTCGGGCGTCTACCGCGGTTTCCAAGGACTTGTAGAAGACGACGTTGTCGAGATGGGCCCGCGCGCCGTCGCCAACGTCCTACAGCGCGGCGGGACCATCCTGCGCACCGCGCGGTGCGAGGCTTTCTTTCACCCAGAAGGCCGTGCGGCTGGCGCTGAGACCTTGCGCCGCCACGGCATGGACGGGCTGATCGTCATCGGTGGCGACGGCAGTTTCCGCGGCGCTCAGCTCCTGCAAGAAGAACAGGGCATCCACGTCGTCGGCATTCCGGCCACCATCGACAACGACATCAACGGCACAGACGTCTCCATCGGCTTCAACACGGCCCTCGACGTGGCCCTCGACGCCGTCGACCGCCTGCGTGACACCGCCGCCAGCCACGACCGCCTCTTCCTCATCGAGGTGATGGGCAGGCGCGCTGGGCACATCGCGCTGGCGGTCGGGGTGGCAGGTGGGGCTGAGGTGATCTTGGTGCCGGAGGCGCCTCTGCCTACCGCCGAGGTGGCAGAGATGCTCCTCAAGGCGGAGGCGCGCGGCAAGACCTCGAGCATAGTGGTCGTGGCAGAGGGGGCGTACGAGGGCGGAGCCGCCGCGCTGCAGAAGGCCATCGAGGCCTCGTGCGGCTTCGAGGTACGCACCGTCATCCTCGGCCACACCCAACGCGGCGGCAGCCCCAACGCGCGCGACCGCGTGCTCGCCTCGCGCCTCGGCTTCCACGCCGTCCGCGCGCTGGCAGCCAACCACAGCGGCGTGATGGTCGGAACGGACCGGCGCGAGGTCGTCGAGATCGCACTGAAGGAACTCGAGCTGCACCCCAAGGACATCGACCGCGAGCTCCTCGAGATCGCTTACGTCTTGGCCGTGTGAACGGTTCGCGGCAAGCCGCCTCTTTGGGACCTACGCCCGCCTGACCCTCACGAAGGCGTCCTTGCCGCGTTGCAGCACGATGGGGCGCTCCAGGGAGAGGCGCGCCAGCGGGTCGGCCGCGGCCTCGCCGTCGATGCGCAGGCCACGGTTCTGAACGAGGCGCCTTGCCTCGCCGTTGCTCGCAGCCAACCCAGCCACTACGGCCAGCCTCAGCAACCCAACGGTGCCGCCTTCGAACTCGTCCGCCGCCACCCTGACCTCGCGGAGGTCGTCGGGGATGGCGCCCTTGGCGACTTCGTCGTAACGCTGCTCGGCGGCGGCCACCGGCTCACTGCCGTGGTAGACGGTCACGAGCGCCCGCGCGAACGTGCGGTGCGCCCGGACAGGGTCCTGAGCAAGCTGAGCTCGCAGGCCGTCGAGGTCGATGTCGGTGGATAGCTCCGCGTATTGCACGAGCAGCGTGTCGGCGACCTGCATGGCCTTCTTGAACATCACCTCTGGCGCCTCGGCGATGCCGATGTAGTTGCCGAGCGACTTCGACATCTTCTCGACGCCGTCGAGCCCCACTAGCAGCGGCGTCGTCAACGCCACTTGCGGCTCCTGACCGTAAGCACGTTGGATGTCGCGCCCAACCAGCAGGTTGAAGAGCTGGTCCGTGCCGCCCAGCTCCACGTTCGCCCTGATGGCGACCGAGTCGTAGGCCTGCGCCAACGGGTAGAGGAACTCGTGGACGGAGATGGGAATGCCGCCCTGGAAGCGTTTGGTGAAGTCGTCGCGCTCGAGCATGCGCGCGACGGTGTAGTGGCCCGCCAAACGGACGATCTCGGCGAAACCCAAAGGCTCGAGCCACTCGGAGTTGTGACGGATCTCCAGCTTGTCAGGGTCGGTCGACAGGATCTTGGTGGCCTGGGCAACGTACGTCTCGCCGTTGCGCCGCGTCTCGGCCAGCGTGAGTACCGGCCGGGTCTTGCTGCGCCCGGACGGGTCGCCGATCATGGCGGTGAAGTCGCCGATGATGAGCACGACGCGGTGCCCGAGGTCCTGGAACTGCCTCAGCTTGCGCAGAACGACGGCGTGGCCGATGTGCAGGTCGGCGCTAGAGGGGTCGACGCCGAGCTTGGCGCGCAACTGCCTGTCCTCACTGGCTGCCAGCTCGAGCTTCTCACGCAGTCCGCCTTCCGGCACGACCTGTTCCGCCCCGCGCTGCAGCAACTTCAACGCGGCAGCGTGGCGGTCCGCCCCGTCACCCTGCGTCAAGGCCTGTCCTTCTCCCTCGGTCACCACGCGCCTCCTGCTTGAATGATCCAGTCGCGCGCGCCAGTGCCAGGCTCGGCACCCATGAACGCGCACAGGTTGCTGCCAGCTCGCGTACCTTGGCCGTGCCCGACACGCCCGGCCCTGCTTCAACGGCGGGCAGCTTATCACGCG
>JBIQMD010000245.1:0-3884 GCA_044463725.1 Truepera radiovictrix | reverse complement strand
GAGGTACTTCTCGACCCCGCGCTCGGTTATGCGGATGCGCTTGGCGTCGCCGTCGGCGATGCTGCGGGCGGCCTTGCGGGCCACCGTGCCGATGATGCGCTCGAGGTTACGCACGCCCGCTTCGCGCGTGTACGACGTGATGATGCGCGACAGGGCGCCGTCGGTGAAGGTGACCTGCTTGGGTGCCAGGCCGTTCTCGTGCAGCTGCCGCGGCAGCAGGTAGCGCTTGGCGATCTCGAGCTTCTCCTGCTCGATGTAGCTGGAGAACTCGAGGTTCTCCATGCGGTCGAACAGCGCTTCGGGGATCTGCTGCGTGTAGTTGGCGGTGGCAATGAACAGCACCTCGGAGAGGTCGAACGGCACGCCCAGGTAGTGGTCCACGAAGCTGTAGTTCTGAGCGGGGTCGAGGACCTCGAGCAGCGCGCTGGAGGGGTCGCCTTGGTAGGAGACGCCCAGCTTGTCGACTTCGTCGAGCAGGAACACGGGGTTCTTGGTGCCCGCCTGGCGGATGCCTTGGATGATGCGGCCGGGCATGGAGCCTATGTAGGTGCGGCGGTGGCCGCGGATGTCGGACTCGTCGCGCGCGCCGCCCAGGCTGATGCGCACGTACTCGCGCCCCAGCGCCTTGGCGATGGACTTGGCGATGCTCGTCTTACCCACGCCGGGAGGGCCGGTGAACAGCAGGATGGGGCCGCGGTTCACGTCGGCTTCGTCGAGTTCGCCCTTCTTAGCGCGCTCGCTCTTGAGCTTGCGCACGGCCAGGTACTCGATGACGCGGTCCTTGACCTTCTCCAGGCCGTAGTGGTCCTCGTCGAGGACGTCGGCTGCCTGAGCGATGTCCAGGCTGTCCTCGGAGCGCTCGTTCCAGGGCAGCTCGGTGATGGTGGTCAGGTAGGTGCGGATAACGGACGCTTCGGCGGAGTCGGGGTGCATGCGCGCCAGGCGGTTGAGCTCGCGCTGCGCTTCCTTCATGACCGCTTCGGGCAGCTCCAGGGCCTCGAGCTTCTCCTGGAAGGCTGCGACCTCGTCGTCCTCGTCGTCGCCGCCGGAGAGTTCCTTCTGGAGGGCCTTGATCTGCTCGCGCAGGAAGTACTCGCGCTGGTTGCGGTCGATCTCTTCCTTGACCTCGCGCTGGAGGCGCCTTTGCGTCTCTTGCAGCTCGATCTCGGTGTCTATGAGGAGCAGCACGTGCTTGATGCGATCGGCAACCGTCGGGGCCTCGAGTACTGCTTGCTTGTCCGCCAGCTTGAAGTCCAAGTGGTAAGCGACGTAGTCGGCGAACTGCCCGGGGTCCTCAAGGTTCATTATGAACTGCGCGACCTCGTTCTGGACGGCGCGGTTGCCGTTGTCGATGAGTTCGCGGAACTTCTCCTTGAGTTCGCGGAAAGCCGCTTCGTACTCGACTTCCGGCCCGGATGGAACGTCGATGGGTTCGACCAGGGCCTCGATGACGTCGCCGCCAAGGTACTCGTTGACCTTCACGCGCGCGAACGCGCGAACGAGCATCTGAATGCTGCCGTCCGGGTTCTTCTTCATGCGCATGATGTTGCACACGGTGCCGACTTCGTAGAGGTCGGCGGCCGTTGGTTCTTCGACGTCGCGGTCCTTCTGGCTGACGATGACGATGGTGCGGTCGCGGTCAAGTGCCGCGTTGATGGCGCGGATGCTGACGGGCCGGCCGGCGTCGATCGGCATGACCATGGTCGGGAAGAGCACGGAGCCGCGCACAGGGCAGACCGGAATCGGGGTAGTGAAATCAGTTCTGTTAGTGACCTCTGCCATGCTGGTCTCCTATTCTTGACCGCGGCACGCGGCGGGCTGGAAGGTGGTCCTTGGGGCGCCTAGGCTAGTAGAGGCGGGTGTGGGGTCAGAGAGTTGAGTCAAAGTAGCTCAAGTTTACTGGTAATCTCCCGCTCAGGTTGATCGTGAGACACCAGGCGCCGAAGTGGCGAGGCTGGATGGCCGAGCTATGAGTCACGATTCTACACGCTGGGCGGGCGAGCAGAGGCTCCTGTGGTAGCGTGGCGCGGTCATGAAGGACGTCATCTCTGCCCTGCAGCACGCCGTAGAAGAGGCCGCAGCCACCCTCGGCGCCCCGGGGGCGAGCGCTCCCATCCAAGAGGTGCCTGACGGTAAACCCGGCGACTACGGGACCCCGGTGGCCTTCAGCCTCGCCAAGACCCTCGGACGTAACCCAGCCGCCATCGCGGCCGAGATAGTAGCGGCCACCAAGCTGCCGCAAGGCGTGGCTAGCGCCTCTGCCGTAGGACCGTACATCAATTTCCAAGTGGACCCTGGCGCCTTCGTGCGCGCCGTTACCACCCAACTACGCGCGCCATCTGCCGAGCGTCTCAAGGTCGTTGTCGAGCACACGAGCGTCAACCCGAACAAGGAAGCGCACGTAGGGCACCTCCGCAACATCGTGTTGGGCGACGCAACCGCGCGCATCCTCAAAGCCGTGGGTCACGACGTCGAGGTGCAGAACTACATCGACGACACCGGTCGCCAGGCCGCCGAGAGCATCTTCGCCGTCACCTACTTCAACTCCCGCTACTTGGCTGGCGGCGGCCGCAAGTACGACCACTGGCTTGGCGAGCTTTACGTGCGCCTGTCGGCTGCGAAGGAGACCGATGGCGAAGCCATCGAACGCGGCGTTACCGAGGTCATGCACCGCCTCGAGCGCGGTGAGCTACGCCTCGAAGTAGAGCGAGTGCTAGCGGCCCAGCTCGAGACCTACCACTCGCTTGGCGTCGATTACGACCTGCTCGTGTGGGAGTCAGACATCGTGCAGGGCGGCCTGCTCGAGCGCGGCCTCGCCGTGATGGAGGCCAGCCCGAGCGTCTCGCGCCCAACCGAGGGCAAGTTCGCTGGGGCCCTCGTCATGGACGTCAGCGCCTTCATCCCTGGCCTCGAGGAGCCGCAGGTCGTGCTCGTGCGCTCGGACGGCAACGCCATGTACGTGGCTAAGGACATCGGCTACCAATTCTGGAAGGCGGGCATCTTCGAGGGCCTGACCTTCGAGCGCTTCGCCGTGCAGCCGAGCGGCAAGCCGCTCTACACGTCCAGCCCGCGCGGCGAACTCCACCCGGA
This sequence comes from Truepera radiovictrix, assembly GCA_044463725.1. Classification (GTDB taxonomy): domain Bacteria; phylum Deinococcota; class Deinococci; order Deinococcales; family Trueperaceae; genus JAAYYF01. The sequence continues at coordinate 794 of JBIQMD010000245.1, read as the reverse complement.
TGGCCGCTCCTTCGCCCATGCAGGCGAGATCATCAACGTGATCGACGTGCGCCAGAGCCACCCGCAGACCATCGTGCGCACCGCCATGGCGCTCTCCGGCACACCTGAGGGTCGCGCCGCGTACGACAACTCGCATCACCTCGCTTACGAGGTCGTCACGCTCGAGGGTCAGACCATGAGCGGCCGCAAGGGCATCACCCTGTCCATCGACGAGGTGACCGAGGAAGCCACGCGCCGCGCGCGCGCCGTGGTGGAGGAGAAGAACCCGGGCCTAACGCACATCGACCAGGTGGCTAGACAGGTCGGTATCGGGGCCTTGCGCTTCGGCATGCTCAAGAGCGAGGCCAAGAAGGTCATCGACTTCCGCTGGGAGCAGGCGCTCTCGCTTCAAGGCGACTCCGCGCCTTACGTGCAGTACGCGCACGCGCGTGCTTGTAGCATCTTGCGCGCGGCCGCGGCCGAAGGGATTGACGTGAAGGCCGCCCGTTTGGGCGCCGATTTCGCGCTCCTGGGGCCGCTCGAAGTGCGGCTCGCGCGCGTGCTCAGGCGCTACCCGGAGGTCGTGGAGGGTGCCGCCGCCGCGTTGGCGCCGCATCAGCTGGCGCAGTACGCGTTGGACGTGGCCACCGCCTGGAACTCCTACTACAACCATAAGGACGCCGCAGGCAAGCCGGACACCCAAGTAATGCGCTCGGGGCCAGGGTTGCGTGAAGCGCGGGTCGTGCTGGTCGACCGCGTGCGCAGCACGCTGGTGGCGGCACTCGACCTGCTCGGCATCGCGGCGCCGCCGGAGA
>JBIQMD010000244.1:0-3886 GCA_044463725.1 Truepera radiovictrix | reverse complement strand
CGGCCCACGCGGCCGGGGTGACCGACCGCGAGGAAGTGCCGGGCTGGTGGGACCCGCTCATCGGCCCAGGCAAGGCCATCGACACGACGCGCTTCTACGTCGTGTGCAGCAACGTCCTCGGCGGGTGCTACGGCACCACAGGCCCGAGCAGCCTCGACCCAGAGACCGGTCACCCGTACGGCCCAGACTTCCCCAACTACACGGTCCGCGACATGGTCGAGGTGCAGCACCGGCTCCTCACCCAGTTGGGCGTAACCAGCCTGCGCGCCGTCGTTGGCGGCAGCATGGGCGGCATGCAGGTCCTCGAGTGGGGTGCCACTCACCCCGAGATGGTCCGCGCCATCGCGCCCATCGCCATCGGCGCACGCCATTCGGCCTGGGCCATCGGCCTCAACGAGGTCGCGCGTCGCGCCATCAAGGCCGACCCGGCCTGGCAGGGTGGCCGCTACCCGCTTGAGCGGCAACCGGAGACGGGCCTGGGGCTGGCGCGGGCGATAGCCATGCTCACTTACCGCTCCTACGATTCGCTCGAGCAGAAGTTCGGGCGCGAACGGGTGGAGAGCGGGGCGTACGGCGCCCTCGACGCCTCGTTCCAGATAACGTCCTACCTCGCTTACCAGGGCGTGAAGCTGGTTGAGCGCTTCGACGCCAACACCTACCTGAGCCTCACCCGCGCCATGGACGATTACGACCTGGCGGAGGGGCGCGGCACGGTCACGGGCGTGCTGGCCAGCATGCAGATGCCCGCGTTGGTCATGGGCATCGACTCGGACGTGCTTTACCCGGAGGGCGAAGCCAAGGAGCTGGCGGCGCACCTGCCGAACGCGCGCTACGTTGGAATCTCGTCGCCGCACGGTCATGACGCCTTCCTCATCGAATACCCACAGCTAGCCGCGCAGTTGAGGCGCTTCCTGCAGACCGACTGAGGGTCAGGCCGTCGCCTTCTCTACCGAGCCGGCCATCAGCAGGCCGAGCCGCTCGGGCGTGGCCTCGTCTTGCGACAACTCGCCCATCACGCGGCCCTCGTACATGACGATGATGCGGTCAGACAAGCTCATGATCTCGTTCAGGTCGGCAGACACGAGCAGGACGGGCAGGCCAGAGTCGCGAGCAGCAACGATGCGCTGGTGGATGAACTCGATGGCCCCGATGTCAACGCCGCGCGTTGGCTGTGCCATGACGAGCACGCTCGGTTGGCGCTCCAACTCGCGGGCGACGATCAGCTTCTGCGCGTTTCCGCCGGAGTAGTGGCTGACGGTGATGTTCGGGTCGGTTGGCCGCACGTCGTAATCGGCGATGAGGCGCTTGGCGTGCGCGTCGATGGCATCTTCTCGTAGCAGGCCGAAGCTTCCGCTGTAGGGTGCCCGGTAGTGGTCGCCCAACACGCTGTTGAGGGCGGCAGAGAACTGCGCGACGAGCCCGCGCCCGTTGCGGTCTTCCGGAACGTGGCTGATGCCCGCCTCGTGGCGCTGCCGCGCGTCCTGCTGCGTGATGTCACGCAGGCTAGCCTCCGAGCGCGGTTCTGCCAGCACGGTTCCGCTATCGGCCTTGCGCAGGCCCGTTATGACGTCGACGAGCTCGGACTGGCCGTTACCCTCGATGCCCGCGATGCCGAGGATCTCGCCGCGCCTCACCTTGAAGCTCACGCCGTCCAGGACGTTACGCGGCTTGAAGGCGTGCTTGAGGACCAGGTCGCGCACCTCGAGCGCCACCGCGCCTGGGGTGGCCTCGTTCTTCTTGACGCGCAGGAGCACGTCGCGGCCGACCATCATGTTCGCCAAGCGGCGCTGGTCGGTGTCTGCGCGGTCGACGGTGCCGACCATGCGCCCGTCACGCATGACGCTCATGCGGTCGCAGATCTCCATGACCTCGTCCAGCTTGTGGCTGATGAACACTGCCGCGTTGCCCTTGGCCGCGAAGTCGCGCAGGAAGCGGAACAGCCCACGCGTTTCCTGCGGGGTGAGGACGGCGGTTGGCTCGTCGAGGATGAGGATGCGCGCCTGGCGGTACAGCGCCTTGAGGATCTCCACCTGCTGCTGCAGGCCGACGGGCAGGTCCTCGATGCGGGTGTCTGCCGCGATGTCGAAGCCGAACTCGTTGATCAGCCGTTCGGTGCGACGCGTGGCCGTGTGCATGTCTAGCAGCGGCCCGAGGTGAGGCTCCGAGCCGAGTACGAGGTTCTCGGTTACCGTCAGCGGCTCTACGAGCATGAAGTGCTGGTGCACCATGCCGATGCCGCGCGCGATGGCGTCTCGCGCAGAGTGGATGACGACGGGCTCGCCGTTCACCTCGATGGCGCCGGCATCCGGCAGCTGCATGCCGTAGAGGATCTTCATGAGGGTGCTCTTGCCCGCGCCGTTCTCACCGATCAGGGCGTGGACCTCACCCCATTCGACCGAGAAGTCGACGTCTTGGTTGGCGATCACCAGCGGGAACTGCTTCGTGATGCCCCGCATACTCACGGCATGTGGCATGCGGCAGTATAATGCGAGCAGGTCGGCTGGCGTAGAGCCGACTGGTTAGCCGCACTAGCGGACCCCAACCCCAGAATGGGGGCGACATGGTTTCGACGGGGCCCTTCCGAAGGTGAGGCTGCGCGTCGCGGAGGCAGCTGGCCGCGTCAACAAGCTGCCACGCCATTAACTGGCAACAATAACTACGCTCTAGCTGCTTAATCGCAGTTAGCGTTCCCCGGAAGCCCCGCCCATGGCTCGCCGGTCCGAACGTCCTGAAGTGGGCTGGCCCTAGGGTTCGGACGTTGACCCGCAGGCGAGACTGATGACGTCTAAGCGCACGGCAGTGCCCGCCGCTGAGCCAGCCGCGCGCCGACAATCGATCAACGGCTACACGCGTAGACGCCCGCTGTAGGGGGTTTCGGACGCGGGTTCGACTCCCGCCGCCTCCACCAGCAAGGCCGACGATCCGCCGCCTGGGTGCATACCTGGGCGGCGGGTGTCCCTCTCGACATCGCGCAAGCCCCGCCTCACCCGTCCAACAGCCGGCGCTCGAGCAGCGCCTGGAACGAGCGCTTCTCGGGCGCAAGCAGCACCACCTCGACTCCTTCCTGTTTCACCCTGAAGACCACGCGCAGGCCGTCGGCGGTCACGACTTGACGTTCGGCGCGCCGGCCGAACTGGCGCAGTTCAGGCACGACCACCGAAGCGAGGGAGTCGGCTGCGATGGCCTTCACGACGACCTCGAACTGGTCCAGGATTCGGGCCGCCAAGGCGGCACCGCCCCGCGCGTACGCGGAGGCGTACCACTCGTCGAGGTCGCGGGCGGCGCCGTCGGTGAGTAGCACTGACCTCGCCATCAGCCGTCCAGCCGGTAGGCGGCGATAGCGTCCTCTGCCGCCTCGAGCATGCCTTCCTCCACCTGCCTGTCAGCCAGCGAGAGGAGCTTCAGGAGCGCGGCGGTCTCGCGCAGCTGGTCGTAGGCGGCCACGTCGAGCAGCACTGCCTTGGCCTCGCCGTTCTGGGTGATCACCAACGGCTCCTGGTCGTCGACGATCTCGCGAAGCAGCTCCGCCGCGTGGGCCTTTAGGTAGGAGATGGATCTGACCCTGCCTGTTAAACGCATGGTACGAATCTAGTCTGTATTCGGGTCTATGCGCAAGTGTGGGGCGCTGGACGGATGCTAACCTCGACTCAACGACCACTCCCCGTTTGGAGGGCCACATGGCCGAAGTAGTCCTAGAACACGTGTACAAGAGGTTCGGAAACGTCACCGCCGTCAATGACTTCAGCCTTCACATCGCCGACGAAGAGTTCATGGTCTTCGTCGGTCCGTCCGGTTGCGGCAAGACCACCACCCTGCGCATGATAGCTGGCCTCGAAGAGATCTCCGAGGGCACGTGCCGCATCGGCGACCGCATCGTCAACGACGT
>JBIQMD010000243.1:0-3891 GCA_044463725.1 Truepera radiovictrix | reverse complement strand
ACTCGCCAAGTTGGCTAGCTCGAGGTGATCGCCGACGCGGCCAAGAGGCACCCGGCTCTCGAAGAGTTCCTCGATGTCCTTGGTGGGCAGGAGGCGGCTCCACGCCCCCTGCGTTGGGAACGGTCCCGGCGCGATGGCGTTCAGCCTGATGCCGTACTTTCCCCACTCGCCAGCCAACGAGCGCGTCAAGGACACGACGCCCGCCTTGGCGACCGCCGACGGCACCACGTAGCCTGAGCCGCGCTCGGCGTAAGTCGCGGCGATCGAGAGGACGACACCCTTCGCGCCCGACGCGATCCAGCGCTTGCCCAACTCGAGCGTCATGTAGACGCTGCCGTGCAGGACTATCCCCAAGACGCTATCGAACGCCCGGTGCGACAGCCGTTCGGTCGGGGAGATGAAGTTGCCTGCCGCGTTGTTGACTAGGGCGTCCACTTTTCCGAATTCGGCGAAGGCGGCGTCCAGCGCAGCAGACACGGCGTCCGGGTCGCGCACGTCGAGGGCGAGCGGCAGCACGCGCCTGCCCGTCTCGGCCTCGAGCGCAGCGGCCTGCTCGGAGAGGAGGTCGAAGCGCCGACTGGCGATCACGGCGTTCGCGCCCAAGCTGAGGAAGCGCTTTGTCATCGAGAGCCCAAGGCCGCTCCCACCGCCAGTGACGAACACGACCTTGTCTTGCAGCAGATCTGATCGGTACATGCTTCATGGTGCCACGCATGCGCGGCGTTGTGGAGTATGTCCGGGGTGGCCACGGAGCTAAAAGGTCATACTTGACCAGCTATGCCGCAGCGCCGTCTCCATTTCGTCTCGCTACTGCTGCTTCTCCTGATGGCACTGCCCTACGGCCGCGCCCAGCTTCACCTCGCCGCGCCGACGCCGGTGCGTGTGCTCCTTGCCGTCGTGCAGGAGGTGACGGTGCAAGCGTTGGGGCCGCACAGCGGCGTTTCCGGCCGCGAGCGCTTCTCGACTGCCGCGCCCTTGGACTGGCCAGTTAGCGCGCGCGCTGGCCGCCTGGTGGTCGACGGGCGCGAGCTGGGGGAGACGCTGACGCTCGAGTCCGGCGCAGGCAACCTTGAGGTCGATGGCCGGCGTTACCGCGGCGCCATCAGGTTGAGTGCCGTCGGCGACGAGGTCGAGGTCGTGAACGTACTCGACATCGAGGCGTACCTTCGTGGGGTCGTGCCGTCCGAGATGGCGGCGTCGTGGCCGCTGGAGGCGCTCAAGGCGCAGGCCGTTGCAGCGCGCTCGTACACTCTCGTGTCGTTGAACCCAGACGGTAGGTACGACCTGTGTGCCACCGTCGACTGCCAGGTCTACCGCGGCGTCGAGGCCGAGCACCCCCGCACTGACGAGGCCATAGCCGCTACCGCCGGCGTCGTCGTCACCTATCTGGGAGAGACGGCGAGGACCTACTATCACTCCGACTCCGGCGGTGCCGTGGCATCGAGCCAGGAGGTGTGGGGGTCGAGCATCCCCTACCTCGTCGCGCTGCAGGACGTCCCGTCCTCTACGCCGCACCGCGCCTGGACCGCGCGCCTCGACGCCCGCGTGGTGGCGAGCAGCCTCGCAGCCGCCGGCGTTGGGGTCGGCGCGGTGAGTGGCCTGCGGGTGCTCAAGATAAGCGAGTCAGGCCGCGTGGCCGAACTCGAGGTGACGGGCAGTGGCGGCTCGCGCGTGCTGCGCGGATCGCAACTCACGACATTGGCGCGCGGTTGGGGCCTCAAGTCGATGCGTTTCAGCGTTCAAAGCGGCCTGGTCGTCAAGGGTGACGGCTGGGGGCATGGAGTCGGCATGAGCCAGTACGGCGCTCGCGCCCTCGCACAGTCCGGTTACGACTACGGGCGCATTCTCGGGTACTACTACCCGATGACCTCGCTAACGCGCTACGTTGCCGGAGCGCCCTGAGCGACACTCAGCCGCGCGCCAACCGGATGTTGGCCATCAGTTCAGTGAGGTCTTGTTCGCCAGTGGCCAACTCCGCCCGGCAGTCGCTTAGGTAGTTCTCCAACAACTCGTCGCCAGCCGCGTCAAGGGCGCGGCGCACACCTGCTAGCAGCGTGAGAACGTCCTTGCACGGGCGGCCGTCCTCGACCATCACCTGCAGCCCACGCACCTGCCCCTCGAGGCGCTTGAGGCGGTTGATTACTTTGCGTGTGGCCGCCGCAGTTTCGCGGTCTGTCGTTACCGTAGGCACGTACCCTCCTTTACCCCCGGGGAGTATTCTACCGCCAACGAGCCGACAGCTAGGTTCGCGGCGGGGCGTCCCGCAACTGGTAGCCTCCTGGCATGTTCGGGGTCATCGAGTGAACTACGCAGCGCTCCTCGGGGTCATAGCCGCCGCCACCTTTACCTTGCCGCTCCTAGCGCGGCTCGCCGTGTCGTTGGGGTTGCACCGCGGCACCGGGGTCGCCGTTAGCTTGGCGATCGCCGTTGCGGTGGCGCTGTGGTGGTACGTGCGCGCCAGATCGGCGGCCCGGAGGCGGGCGGGGGGACAGGAGCAGTGAGCAGGGGCGACGCGCGCCTCACCCTCGTACCAACGCCGATCGGGAACTTGTCCGACATGACGCACCGCGCCGTGGAAGTCCTCAAGGCTGCCGACGTCGTTGCCGCCGAGGACACCCGTCGCAGCCGCGTGCTTCTCGACCGTTACGGGGTAGGCACACGCCTCGAGCGCCTCGATGCTCACACGATCGCCAGCCGCGCCCCGGCTCTGCTGGAGAACAACGAGCGAGTGGCGTTCATCACCGATGCTGGCAGCCCAGGCATCTCGGATCCAGGCGCGGAACTAGTCCGCCTAGCCATCGAGCTCGGGTTGGCCGTCGAGGCGCTCCCCGGCCCGACCGCCCTAGTGCCGGCGGTAGTCCTGTCGGGGTTGCCAACGGCGCGGTTCACGTTCGAGGGTTTCCTGCCCCGCAAAGGCGGCGAACGCACGAGACGCCTCAACGGCATCGCGGCCTCCAGCGCCACCTCTGTGATCTACGAGGCGCCACAACGCCTCGCGGCCACCCTCGCCGACCTAGTTGGCGCCTGTGGCGCAGAGCGCCTGGCCAGCGTCAGTCGTGAACTGACCAAGCTGCACGAGGAGACGGTGCGCGGGACGCTTGGCGACCTCAGTGTGCGCTTCCGCGCCAAAGAGCCCAAGGGTGAGATCGTCATAGTGGTAGGTCCAGCACTGGACTCAGACCCGGCCGACTCCGCGCCAGCCGCCGTTCAAGCCACGGCACTGGCGGGCGCAGGAGTTCGCGGTAGGCTATTGCGCGATGCGCTGCTCGCCCTCGGCGTGCCAAGGAACGAAGCGTACCGCCTAGCCCTAGACCACCCGGAAGACGACTCCAGCACGGAGTAACGCTTCGCGGGGGCAGAGGCATGCCGCGCACCGGAAGGTCGATCAGTGAGTGAACAGAGCAGCGCGCCAAGCATAGTCGTCGAAGCGCCGAAAGCGGCTGCCCCGGAGGTAGCTGCTGGCGGGCGTTATCTCGGCGTTTCCGCCGTCGCGCGCCTCATGACCTTCGCGCGCCACCCTGGCCCCGCCGTGCTCGTCACGACCGCGGACAGGGTGGGGTTGTTCCAGGACAGCCATCTGTTCGGGGCATTGCGCTCCGTGGACCCGACCCTCGCCGACTGGCACGAGAAGCACGAGAAGGTCGTACTAACCCTCGGGTACGCCCTCACGGCGTTCCCTGAACGGCCGGAAGACTACGCCTTCGAACTCCTCAAGGGCGGTAGCTACCCCCGCGAAGCGCTCCTAGACCGCCTGGTGGCGTACGGCTACACGCGCGACGCAGCTCCCGGGTTCACCGTGCGCGGCGACACCGTCACCATCTACCGCGAGGCCCTGCCGCAATCGGAGGAAGAAGACGACGATGACGATGTCACGACGTTCCCCGAAGCCCC
>JBIQMD010000242.1:0-3912 GCA_044463725.1 Truepera radiovictrix | reverse complement strand
CCGAGCCGCCACCAGAGACGGGCCCAGGCTTCGAGCCCCGCGCGGAAGCGCTCGGGGCGGTAGAACTCGTTGGGAGCGTGGATGTCTTCATCGGCCGTGCTGAACGAGAAGAAGATGGTATCGGCGCCAAGCTCCTCAAGAAACGTCGAGCAGATCGGGATGCTGCCGCCCATGCCGACGACATCGACGGAGGTCTTGAAGATCTCCTGTAGGACCTCGGCGGCGGCAGTCAAGGCCGGGTGGTTAGGGGCAACGCCGTACGCCTCCGCAGAGTGATCGCCATGGCGAACCTCAAGCGACGCTTGCGGGGGGAGGTTCCGCTCGAGATGGGCAATGACCTTCGCGGCAACCGTGGCAGGATCCTGACCGGGCACGAGTCGGCACGTGATCTTAGCGTGGGCCTCGCTTGGGATGACCGTCTTGCTGCCGGGCCCCTGGTAGCCGCCCCAAAGGCCGTTCGCTTCTAGAGTGGGCCGGTACCATTGGCGGGCCAGAGTTCCGAAACCGGGCTCGCCAAAGGTCACGGCACCGACCGCCGCTTCGTAGGCGGCATCATCGAACCCGAGGGCATCGGTCGCTTCCAGTAGTTCCTGGCTCGGCCCCGCTATGCCTTCATAGAAGCCTGCAACGGCCACTCTTCCTTCGTCGTGCAGGCTCGCGATTAGCTCGGCCATCACGTGCAGCGGGTTGATCACGCCCCCACCATGGCGCCCGGAGTGCAGGTCCTTCTTCGCGCCCCGTACAGTAATCTCTAGCCCGACCAAACCTCGCGCACTGATCGTGAGGCATGGGCGTTCAGCACGCCACATCCCACCATCGGCCGAGAGCACGACATCGCAAGCCAACTCCGCGCGTCGTTGCGCCACTAACGTCGACAGATTCGGACTCCCGACTTCCTCCTCGGCCTCGAACAAGAAGCGCAAGTTCACGGGCGGCTCCTCGCCGGCTTCCGCAAAGGCCTGGGCGACCAAGATCGGAATGAGCATCGAGGCCTTGTCGTCGGAGATTCCGCGCGCGTACCAGCGGCCATTCCGCTCAGTCAGTTCGAAAGGCGGTGTGCGCCAAGCTTCGAGCGGATCGGCCGGTTGAACGTCGGCATGGCCGTAAATGAGCACCGTCGGACGGTTCGGGTTGTTTCCCCAAGCGCCGACAACTGCGGGGTGCCCGCCGGTCTCCTCGACAGAGACCTTGATGTACGGCACCGAACGCAGTTGGTCAGCCACCCAGTTCACGGCACGCCGGACATCTGAGGAGTGTTCGGGGTCGGTACTTACGGACGGGATGGCAATGAACGCCTTGAGCGCTTGAAGGTGCTTTGCGCCGTTCGCCTCTAGGCGCGCTAGCACCGTCTCGAGTCTCGGGTCGGCCATGAAAGCGGTTATCTCCCGCCGTCGATGGAGAGTGTCTGGCCAGTTATCCAGCCAGCGGCGTCGCTTGCGAAGAACATGACGCCGTTTGCTATGTCGTCTACTGACCCAAGGCGGCGAAGCGCGATGCCTTCGATGAGCTTTCGCTGGCCATCTGGTCCGTACGATTGCCATTGGCGCTCGGTGGTCGGGTTCGACCTAACGAACCCTGGAGCTATGCAGTTGACCGTGATGTTGGCTGGTCCTAACTCGTGCGCGAGTTGGCGAGTCAGGCCGATGAGCCCAGCCTTCGCCGAGGCGTACGCCTGGATGCCAGTGAGGCTAACGCCAAGACCCGCGCCACTTGAGATGTTGATTATGCGCCCGCCGCCGGCTGCCTTGAAGTGGGGAGCTGCGGCCTGGCTCGTGAAGAAGGCACCGTCTAGGTTCGCGCCGAAGATCGCGTGCCAATCGTCCTCTGGAACCTCTTCAATTGGTCGACCGACCTGGCCTAGCACCCCGCCAGCGTTGTTTACGATCACGTCAAGCCGGCCGAAACGTGCTGCGGCTCCCTCTACGTACTCTCGAACTGCCAAGCGGTCGCTCACGTCGACGACCTCGGTTTCAAGCGTTCCGGAAACGTCGCCAACCAACCCGCGCGTCTCGACTAGGCCAGCTTCGCGAACGTCGGAGGCTACGACGTTCGCGCCGCGGGCGGCGAACGCGAGCGCGATGGCGCGTCCGAAGCCGTGCCCGGCACCCGTAACCAACACGGTGCGGCCGGGGAACGCAACTGGGAACGGTGTGTTGCTGTCAGTGGCTAGTGGCATCTTCCTCCTTGGACTTGGCTTGTGAGAAGGCTTGCCCCCGTCGGACTTCCGCATCTTGCTCGGCTGAACCCGTGTTGGAGATCGCTTGGAGCGCCGCTATGCCGCGCGGTCTTCGTCCGTCCTCTACCTCATGGATGAGGTCAACTAGCCTTATGAGGTGTGGAACGGCGATGCCGTGCTGAACAGCCATTTCTAGGATGGGTAAGAACTGACCGTCTACTTCTGTCTTGCGGTGACGTACGGCTAGGTCGCGCCAAACGCCACTACGCGCCTTTGCCGACCTGCGGTTGAAGGCCTCCATGGCCTCGAACGAGGCCGATTGCGAAGTACGGTCCTGGCCGTCAGGGGTGAACGCGGTGGGGTCATAGCCGTTGAAGCCCATTGGCGTCACTCCCTCGGCCGCGGTTACGGTCGATACCTCGAGCGCTAGGGCGGTGAGGGTGGCACGCGCGTCTGGGTTCGCCAACACGTCGGCGATGCTGTCGTCTGTCAGGGCAGTGGCGAAGAGCATCGCGCCGTACGCCATCTTTCCCCAGAGATAACCCCAGATGTTGTCGGTAGCCATGGCGTCCGGTTCCGCGCAACGCAGGATGGACAGAACGTCGACCACGCGTTCTGACGTGCGCCCGTCGAGTTCACCCACCACTACGGCTCCGCGCCCCGAGAAATGAACGACTCCAGGCTCGAGCACGTCGGCACCGAAGTTCACGAAGGCGCCAACGGTGCGGTCACTGCCGATCTGCCTGCTGATGGTGTGTTCGTTGAGGCCGTTCTGCAACGACACTACGTAACCGCCTGGCGCCAGCCTAGGTACTAGCTCGACCGTTGCTGTGCCGGTGTGGTGCGCCTTCACGCACAAGAAGACCATGTCCCAGGTGCCGGTTACGTCCTGAGGTAGGTAGGCCGGTGCGCTTACGGTGAATTCGGTGATCGGGCCAATGATGCGCAGGCCGTGCTCTTGTATGGCGGCAACGTGGGCGGCGTCGTTGTCGACGAGAGTGACTTCGTGCCCCTCGCGCGCCGCGTGCGCGCCGATGGTGCCGCCGATGGCGCCTGCGCCCCAGACGAGTACGCGTTTGGGTTGAGGTGCGGCGGGTGCTCCGCTCACAGCCACGGCCCCTCGATGGCGTCGCGTGTTTCCTCGACACCCGCCTGCCAAATACGGCTCATGACTTCGTCGCCCTTGAAGTAGGCGCCACCCAGGCTGCCGTCGCCGAGCAGGTCGCGCACGCCTTCAGCCGGTAGTAGACGCATCTTCTGTATGTCGGCTAAAGGCTTTGTCGTGTCGGGCAGTTCCACCCCCGCCAACCTCGTCCAGGGGAAGTTCTCCATCCACGAAGCGTGTGAGGCTACCGGGTCGGTGGCTTGCACGAGTTCAAAGGTGCGGGGTGCGTTCCACCAGTTATGCCAGCGCGCCTGCATGCCGGGGTTGCGGTTCATCCACTCTTGAAGCACGCCCTGGCCGCTGGAGTTGCCTCCGTGGCCGTTAACGAACAACACGCGCTTGAAACCGGTCTGAGCCAGGCTGTCGAGCACGTCTTGAAGGACCCGCACGTAAGTGTCTAGCTTGAGAGAGACCGTGCCGGGGTAGGCCATGAAATACGGCGTAAGACCGTAGTTGATAGTGGGGAACACGGGAACGCCGAGGGGTTCTGCAGCTTCGGCGCTCACGCGCTCGGCCAAGATGTTGTCCACCGCCAGGCTGAGGAAGGCGTGTTCCTCGGTGCTGCCGAGCG
>JBIQMD010000241.1:0-3919 GCA_044463725.1 Truepera radiovictrix | reverse complement strand
GGTAGAGGAACTCACCGGGCTGCATGCCGTAAGGCCCGAACGACAGCTTGGTGCTGCCGTCAGCCGCGAGCTTATGGATCATCTTGTGCGCCTGCTGCCCAACGCGGTACTCGAATATCGCCGCGAAAACGTCCCCGCCGGAATCGACGCTCACCGAGAGCGGCGCAGCCGAGAAGTTGCCGGGTCCAACTCCGATGTCGCCGATGGACGTATGCAAGTTGCCGTCCGGGTCGAGGATGCGGAGCACTCCCTGGCGGGCGGAGACCGTGATGAGCAGGCGCGTAGGTAGGTTGCCTGACTCGTCGACCTCGAGGTCGACGGTCTGCAGCGTGTCATAGACCTCGTCGAGCGTTGGGCGCTCATCCGGGTCCTTCGCGATCATGCGCATGACCAACTGGTCGAGCGCCTTCGGCACGCGCAAGTCCACCTGCCTTGGCGGGGGCGGCGTCTGGAAGATCTGCTGGTGGACGATGGCCTCGTAGCCGCCCTTGAACGCCGTCTGGCCCGTAAGCATCTCGTAGAACACGAGCCCGAGCGAGTAGATGTCGGAACGGTGATCGATCTTCAGTCCGCGCGCCTGCTCAGGCGACATGTAGACGGGCGTGCCTACCCGCGCGCCGGTCATGGTGAGGCGCGAGAGGACCTTGCCACCCGCGATACCGAAGTCCATGAGCTTGACGGCGTCGGGCTTCAGTCTGCCGCCAGGCGCGCCGTCGGCCGCCTGGATGCCGCCGCGCGTGATCATGACGTTAGCCGGCTTGATGTCGCGGTGAATGATGCCTGAGGAGTGAATGTGCTGCAAGGCGCGCACGACGAGCTGCATGATCTCGACGGCCAACGGGGTATCGAGCTCGTGGCCCTCGATGTAGCCCTCGAGTGAGCGCCCATCGACGAACTCCATGACCATGTAGTGCTGCACGCCAACGGCGCCGTGCTCGAACGTGCGAACGATGTTCGTGTGGTTGAGGCGCTGCGCCACCTCGGCCTCGCGGTGGAAACGCCTTATGAACTTGGCGTCTGCCACGTACTGCTCCATCGGGATCTTGAGCGCAACTACCTGACCATCAGACAGCCGCCGCGCGCGGTAGACGCTCGCCATGCCGCCAGAACCGACCTTCTCGAGCAGTGAGTAACCTGGCACGTCGGCCGCGTCGAACTGCGGCGCTGCGCCGCCAGCTCCGCCACCCCTGACCTCAGCGGCGGGGCGTCGCCTGCGGCTAGCCGGCGCTACGCGGCTGCTCTTGGCGACCTGTACCGTCGCGGGAACGAGCAGCCCGAGGGCGAGCACGGCCAGGATGATGGGGGCAAGCGCTCTGTCCGCGCCGCCGAGCCATAGCACAAGGGCGGTGAGTAGCACAGCTACGGAGAGGAGCGCGCCGAGCAACCAAGCGGGCGCGCGCAGCAGCAACGCCACCAACACGGCGCCGACGACCCACAAGACGATCATGCGTCCACCCCGAAAACGATCATGGTGATGTTGTCAGGACCGCCACGCTCATTGGCCAAAGCTATGAGCACTTCGACGTTGAGCTGCCTGTCGGCGTTGCTCTGGATCTCAGCGAGGATCTCCTCGGGCTTGACGAGGCCGTGAAGACCGTCCGTGGAGAGCACGAGTACGTCGCCACTCTCGACCTCGAGCTCGATGACGTCGGGGGCCACTTGCGGGCGCGTGCCAAGCACGCGCGTTATGAGGTTGCGCCACTCATGGTTCTCGGCCTCGGCCTCGTTGAGTAGACCCTTCTCGAGTTGCTCCTCGACCCACGAGTGGTCCTTTGTGAGTTGGTAGATCTTGCTGCCGCGTACGAGGAAAGCGCGCGAGTCGCCGACGTGACCCAAGTAGGCGCGGCGCTTGAGGATGGCCACGCAAGTGAGGGTGCTGCCCATGCCGCGCCGGTTCGGCTGCCTGATCGCCGCGGCGTAAACGCGCCGGTTTGCTAAGCGCATCGCTTTGTCTATGAGGCTGCCGATGCCGACTACCGGTCGGCTGGACCGCGCCTCCTCCGCGTAACGCGAGAAGGACTCGTCGAGCACCTCAGTGGCTAACTTGCTAGCAACTTCTCCCGCTGCCGCACCGCCCATGCCGTCCGCGACCGCGAGCAACGTCAAGTCGCCGCCTTCGAGCGGGAACCGCCACACACGGTGAAAATCTTCGTTGAACGGCCTGACTCGCCCCACGTCGGAGCCGTGGCCTACGTTGTGACCGAGACGCACGCCCCGAGTCTACATTGTGCAGCCGCGTAAGGTTTCAGTTGCCTTTCGTGCGCGGGCGGCGCACGGTCTGCAAATACGGGTAACGCTCGAGCATGCGACGCACGTCCTGGAACAGGGCAACGCCCTCAGCCACGCCGTGAGGCACTTCCTGCAGGCGCAAGTATGCGCTCTGGCCACCTGGGAACACTAGCGTCGGCGTTCCGAAGATGTCGTGAGACGCAGCGCGCATGTGTTCTTGCGCCAGCACTGTGCGCCCCTCCGGGTTGGCCAGGTCGTGCTCGAAACGCGCCAGGTCAAGCCCGACCTCCTGCGCCACGCCAGTTACGGTGGCGTAATCGTATGGCCGGTACAGCGCGTGGTTGGCGCGCTGCAAGGCGAGGCGGAACGCATCGTGAGCCTCGGGCCCCTGCTTGCGGGCGGCGGAGGAAGCCAGGAACGGCAGAAGCCCTTTGCACCCCGACCTATCGGCCTGGTCGAGGGGTTCGTTCCATAATTGCCAGTCCTGCCCCCGCCCGGCCGCCGTTCTTGAGTGCTCGCTTTGGAAGAGGGAGAAGTGCTCCCACGACACGTCTAGGTTCAGCGGCTCGCCAACGAGGGCAATGAGTTCCGCGACGCGCCACGAGTATGGGCACACGTAATCGAAGTAGATCAGGACGCGCTCGCGCATGCGGCCATTGCATCATCGAGGCGAGCGCTTGCGGGTAGCCGCGGACACAGCGTCCGGCAAAGCCGTCTAGTTCGAGTCGGAGCCGCCATCGTCAGGAGCAGGTTGGCGGAGGGCGTTCTCATCGCGCGCTGGCGGCTCGGCTATCGCGCCGAAACGCGCCTCGTAGCGGTGGATGTTGTCCTCCAAGCTGCGAAGGAGCGCCTTGGCGTGGCGCGGGCTAGTCACCAGCCGCGCCGTCACGACCGGCTGCTGACCAGGCATTACGAGCACGAAGTCGACGAGGAACTCGTCCGGTGTGTGCGCGATGACGGCGCCGTTGGTCGGCCTACCTCTGGCTGTCTCCTTGTCGATCTCGAACTTCAGGGGGTTCATGCCCCCAGGCTAACCGCGAGGGGCCAGGCGGGTGAGACCTCAGGCGTCAGCTGCCAACTTCTCGAACCGCGAGAGTAGCCCCTTTACCGCCAGGCGCGCCCTGCCGAGGTCAGCGTCGCTGGCCACGCCGACCACCACTACGCGGTCGCTGTTGCCCAACGGCACGAAGAGAAGCGGTCCAGTGTCGAGGTTGAGCATGACCTGCTTCGGCCGCTCCAACTCGGCGACGCCGTCCTCCGCAGGCACGAGCCCGCCGAGAGCCGTGGCCGCTGCCAACGCGCTCGTGAGCACCTTGGCCGCGCGCTCGAGCATGGCACCGTCATGGCTGCGGCTGGCGACCAAGTCACCAGCGCCATCGACGAGCGCGGCCAAGGTAGCGCCCCTGACCGCCAGCAGTTCGTCAAGCACGTTGCCAACCTCAGCGCCTTGGCTCATGCGAACGCGCCGGCCAACTGCCTGCAGACTTCGGCGGTCTCGCGCCTTACGGCACCTAGGTCGGCCGAGGCGCCGACGACCACGAACACGAACAGCTCGCTGTCGATGCGGCGCGCCAGGTAACCGCCTGCCTCGCCAAGGGCTATCAACTCATCAACCCGCCCGCCAAGCTGGCGGCTCAGCTCGCCACCGACGAGGGTCAGCACTGATGTTAGGTCCGCCGCGACGTGCTCG
>JBIQMD010000240.1:0-3921 GCA_044463725.1 Truepera radiovictrix | reverse complement strand
CATCGCTGGCGCCGCTGCTGGCTTCGCCATCGGCAACACCGTGCTGGTGGTGGCAGGCTCGCTCGTGGGCGCATCTGGTCTGATCCTCACGCAGATCATGTGCAAGGCGATGAACCGCTCGCTCGCCAACGTGCTCTTCAGCGGCTTCGGTTCCGCTACCAGCGCCTCGACCACCGCGGTAGAAGGCGAGATCAAGCCCATCAGCGCAGACGACGCATACTTCATCCTCGAGGCTGCCTCGAGCGTCATCTTCGTTCCCGGCTACGGCATGGCCGTTGCGCAGGCGCAGCACGTCGTCAAGGAACTCGCTGACCTGCTCGAGAAGAATGGCGCAGACGTGCGCTACGTCATCCACCCGGTCGCTGGCCGCATGCCCGGTCACATGAACGTGTTGCTGGCCGAAGCGAACGTGCCGTACGAGCAGCTCGTCGAGCCTGACGACGTCAACCCGACGATGGAGATGGTCGACGTCGCGGTCGTCATCGGCGCTAACGACGTCGTCAACCCGTCCGCGCGTGAAGACAAGGGCAGTCCGCTCTACGGCATGCCGATCATCAACGTCGATCAGGCGCGCACCTGCTTCGTGCTGAAGCGCTCGATGAACCCAGGCTTCTCTGGGGTGGAGAACCCCCTCTTCTACAAACCGAACACGCGCATGCTGTTCGGTGACGCCAAGGCGAGCCTCGGCACGCTCGTTGCGGAGTTCAAGGACGCATGAGCTAGCAGTACGGCACAAGGCCGTTTCGCGTCGGCGCCACCCATCGCGGGTGGCGCCGACTCGTTGGTTCAGGCCGTTGACCGGGAGGCAGGGCCACGCCATTCGCGAACGCCGCGCGTCAACTCGGCAACAGCCCAGGTTGTTAGATAAGTTGACAACAGGAGACTCAAGTATCTATCATCACTTCATGGATGCCGAACGCTTCACCGAGGCAGCGCTTCAACTCATCGCCAGCGCCCAACAGGTGGCGCGCGCACGTCAACAACAGCAAGTAGGTCCGCTGCACCTGGCCGCGGCGCTACTCGCCGACCCAACCGGCCTGCCTAGCCGCGTCTTGGAACGCGCAGGTGCCGATCCCGCCGCAGCGCGTGGCGCGGTCGACGCTGGGCTCGCCAAGCTCCCGGTCGTGACGGGCTCGGACGCGCAGTTCATGAGCGCGGAACTTGGCAACGTCTTCACGCGCGCAGAGGCCCTCGCCCGCGAGTGGCAGGACGCTTTCGTTGCAGCAGACACGCTCCTCGTCGCCCTCCGCGAGGTGGCGGGTAAGCAACTCGACGCGCTGCCGGCCGCAGCCGCGCTCAAGGACGCCGCCGTCGCCATCCGTGGCGGCCAACACGTCGAGAGCCGCAGCGCAGAGAGCACCTTCGAGTCGCTCGAGAAGTACGGCATCGACCTCACCCAGCGCGCGCGAGACGGCAAGCTCGACCCCGTCATCGGCAGAGACGAAGAGATCAGGCGCACCGTCCAGATCCTGCTGCGCCGCACCAAGAACAACCCCGTCCTTATCGGCGAGCCCGGGGTCGGCAAGACGGCCATCGCCGAGGGGCTCGCACTGCGGATCATCAACAAGGACGTGCCTGACGGGCTGCAGAACAAGCGCATCGTCCAGCTGGACATGGGCAGCCTCCTAGCAGGCGCCAAGTTCCGCGGGGAGTTCGAGGAGCGCCTCAAGGCCGTGATCGAGGAGACGGCCCGCTCGGCTGGCGAGATCATCCTGTTCATAGACGAGCTCCACACCATCGTCGGGGCAGGGAAGGCCGAGGGCGCCGTAGACGCAGGCAACATGCTCAAGCCGCCGCTCGCCCGCGGCGAACTGCGCATGATCGGCGCAACCACACTTGACGAGTACCGCGCCATCGAGAAGGACGCTGCGCTGGAGCGGCGCTTCCAACCCATCTTCGTGGACGAACCGAGCGTAGAGGAGACCATCTCCATCCTGCGCGGCATCAAGGACAAGTACGAGGTCCACCACGGGGTAGGCATAACCGACCTGGCCATCATCGCGGCCGCCACCATGGCGCACCGCTACGTGACGGACCGCCGCCTCCCCGACTCCGCCATCGACCTCATCGACGAGGCCGCCAGCCGCATCAGGGTGCAGCTAGACAGCCTGCCTGAGGAGATCGACGACCTCAGGCGCCGCAAACTCCAACTCGAGATCGAGCACGAGGCCGTCAGGCGCGAGTCGGATCCGGACTCGGCCGCCCGCCTCATCCGCATCGAGGAGGAGCTGAAGGTGATAGCCGACCAGATCGGGCAGGCACAAGCTGACTGGGAGGCGGAACGCACCGTCCTCGAGGAGTGGCGCGGCGACCAGGAGGAACTAGACCGGGTGCGCACTCAGATCGAGGGCGCAGAGCGCGAGTACGACCTGGCAACGGCAGCGCAGCTCCGCTATGGCGAGCTACCGAAGCTCGAGGCCGAGGTCAGGCGCCTAGCTGAGCAACTCGATGACGCGCGTTACGTTCGCCTAGAGGTCGGCGAGGAGGAAGTAGCGCAGGTCGTGGCGCGGGCAACGCGCATCCCCGTAGCGCGTCTGCTCGAGGGCGAACGGGAGAAGCTCCTGCACCTCGAAGACGAACTCCACCAGCGCGTCATCGGCCAAGACGAGGCGATAACGGCCGTAGCGGACGCCATCCGCCGCTCGCGAGCAGGCCTGTCTGACCCCAACCGGCCCATAGGGTCGTTCATCTTCCTCGGCCCGACCGGAGTGGGCAAGACCGAGACGGCGAAGGCCCTCGCAGCGCAACTCTTCGACAGCGAGGACAAGATGGTGCGGCTAGACATGTCCGAGTACATGGAGCGCCACAACGTCGCCAAGCTCATCGGCGCCCCTCCCGGCTACGTCGGTTACGAGGAAGGCGGCCAGTTGACTGAAGCCGTCAGGCGGCAGCCGTACGCCGTCATCCTCCTGGACGAGATCGAGAAGGCCCACCCGGACGTGTTCAACACCCTGCTGCAGGTTCTCGACGATGGGCGTTTGACCGACTCGCAGGGCCGCACCGTAGACTTCCGCAACACCGTGATAATCATGACGAGCAACATCGGCTCGCCGCAGATCTTGGAGGCCAGCCGCCAAGGTGCGGACTACGACACCCTCAAAGAGACAGTGTTCTCCGAGCTGCGGGCGCACTTCCGCCCGGAGTTCCTCAACCGCATCGATGAGGTCATCGTCTTCCACGCGCTAGACCAAGCGCAGATCCGCACCATCGCCACACTGCAAATCGAGCACCTCCAACGCAGGCTCGACGAGCGCCGCATCACGCTGAGGCTGACTGACGAGGCGCTAGACGAACTCGCGCGCGTCGGCTTCGACCCCGTGTTCGGCGCTCGGCCACTAAGGCGCGCCGTGCGCGACTACCTCGAGACCCCGCTAGCGCGCGAGATCCTAGCTGGGAGCATCACAGACGGTGACGTCGTAGAAGCGCTGCCAAGCAGCCAGGCAGGCGGGCCGCTGCGCTTCGTCGTGCAAGAGGTGGCGCCAGCCAACTGAGGGTCAGACGGGCGGGTGGTTAGCTGCCCGCCCGTCACCTAGCCGTTGCACTGCTACTTCGAGCGCCTGTTCCGTAGTGACGAAGTCGGCCGTCCCGTCACGGGTTATCTCCTCGTACACGCCCATGCGCTGCAGTAGCGCCTTCGGTTGCGGCTGCAGACCCGAAACGAGCAGTGCGATTCCGCGGCGTGAGAGGCGGTCGTGAATGGCGCGCAACGCCGTCACGCCAGTGGCGTCCATGACGGGCACGCGCTTAAGGCGCAACACGACGACCTTGATGCCCTGGTCGACCTTGACCAACTGGTCGATGAATCGCTCGGCCGCGCCGAAGAACACGGGGCCGTCGACGCGGTAAGCCACAACGTGTTTGGCGAGGAGTTGGCGCTCGGCGTCGACCGTCTCGTCATCGTCGTGGTGCGGGACGTCGCCA
>JBIQMD010000239.1:0-3972 GCA_044463725.1 Truepera radiovictrix | reverse complement strand
GACCGACATCGCGCACAGCTGCGGCTTCGACGGCGTTCGTCGCATCGAGCGCGGCCGTCCTACGCCTCACGCTCGGCGCCGACGCCCCTTCCATCAGCGTCGAGGCCGCTGCGGCGCAACTCGGGATCGACGCGGCCGACGCCGCCGCGCGCAACAAGCGCGGGCTCTTCAAGTTACGCATGAGTTACGGCAGGCAACGCAAGCTTGCTGAAGAAAGTTGAGCAGGGCCGCCCCAGGCCGGGCGCTCAACCTACCCGCCCTAGCCAGCTCGGCTGCAGGTGCTTCCATCGCCGTGCCTGGCGGGCCCATCGCCGTACAACAGCTCCTCGCGCCTCACGACCTAGACGGCAGTGAGGCGCGCTGGCTTCTCGTGCTGAGCGGCGAAGTCATCGTCGACCTCGCCCTTGGAGACTTCCGCGTGCTCCGCCAGGGCGACGCTCTCGCGTTCCCCGTCGGGGTGACAGCCACTTTGCGGAGCGTGTCGGCCCCGGCAGTCGTGGTGTGGCATCAGGGGCGCTAGACTTGCAGGGTGAAGCGCTACACGGTTAGCGACGGGCTAGTCATCAAGCGGCAGGCGCTGCCGTCCGGCGACATCGTCGTTACGCTCCTCGGCAGGCAGGGCAAGTGGCGCGCCGTTGCGCGCAAGGGCACCCTACCGGGTGGCAACCTTGGCAGGCTCTCGCTCTTCCACGATGTCAGCGTGCAGTACTACCGGCGCCAAGAGGAGGACCTCGCGCTCCTCACGCAAGTGCAGTTGAACGGTGCCCTGGCTGGCCTGAGCGCAACGACCGCCTACCCTTACGCCCACCTCCTGAGCGAACTATCCGATGCGCTCACCGTCGACTTGCACCTCGAGGCCAGGGTCTACGACTACCTGACCTCCGCCCTAAGGGGGTTAGCGCAGCACGACGATCCTGACCTCGTTGCGCTTCTCTACGCTTGGCGGCTCCTCGACGTTGCCGGCCTGGCACCGCGCGTGCAGGCGTGTGTTGCCTGCGGCGCGCCAGGACCGTTCGTTGCCTTCGACCTGGAGGCCGGTGGCCTCACGTGCACCGCCTGCCGCAGTGGCCATGCGCTAACGCCGCAAGCCGTTACCGAACTGCAGGTCTTGGTGGCGGGCAGTATGACGGCAGCGTTGGCGACTGATTACGGCCACCGCGAGCAGCTCTGGCGCATGCTGGAAGCATACGTGGCCTACCACGTGCGTGACCTGCGCAGCTTCGCCGCCGCGCGCGAGCAACTGGCTGCCTCACATGCTGGTTGAGCTCCTGGCCGCACTCGCCGTTGGCTACCTAGTCGGTTCGATACCGACGGCCGCCTGGATCGCGCGGGCGCGAGGCAAAGACGTCTTCAGCTTGGGTTCCGGCAACATGGGCGCCATGAACACGGCGCGCAACCTTACTTTCGGGTTGGGCGTGCTGGTGCTCGTACTCGACGTCGCCAAGGGTGCGCTCGCCACCTACCTCGGGCTGTTCATAGCGGCAGCCTCCGCCGCCAACACCCCCGGAACCGAGGCGCCCGCTCTCGCTGCGCCGGTGATCGCAGGCTTCGGCGCCGTCCTTGGGCACGCCTTCTCGATGTTCGTTGGCTTCAGGGGCGGCAAGGCGCTAGCCACCACGCTAGGCGTGTCGTTGCCGCTCTACCCGCAGGTCGGGCTCGCCGCGCTCGTCTTGATCGTGGCGCTCTACCTCATCGTGAGGCGCGCAGGCCTCGCAGCGATCATCACCATGCTGGCCTACCCGTTCCTCACCCTGCTGACGCTCGACCGTTTCGGCTGGCCGCGAGAGAATAGCTTCGTGGTGGTGACTGGCGTGCTTGGAATCGTGGCCATCGTGCTCCTGAAGCACTTGCTGGCTTGGCGCAGTACGCCCAAGATCACTGCCAGTGAAGCCGATCCTCCCCAGCGGCGCCAGTGAGCAGGTCGCGCATCTCGCCGACCAAGAAGAGGCTGCCAGCCACCACGATGGTGTCGCCAGGCTGAGTGAGCTCGCCAGCAGCGCGCAGCGCGCTGACCGGATCGTCGGTTACCGAGGCTCCAGGTACTAACGCGGCTAGCTCGGCGGGGTGCATGGCGCGCGGGCTGCGCGCCGCCCGCGTAACGACCACGCGTCCGGCCAGTGGAGCGAGCAGCTGGACCACCCCAGCCACGTCCTTGTCTGCTGACGCGCCGAAGACGAGCACCGCCGCACCGCCGGTTAGCTCCCGGATGGCGGCGGCAAGTGCGGTGGCGGCGGCGGGGTTATGCGCCCCGTCCAGGACCACCCTGCGCCCCTTCCACGTGAACGGCTCGAGCCGGCCGGGCCACCGCGCAGCCGCCACCCCGGCCAACGCCGCCTGCAGTGACACCCCAAGGACAGCTGCCGCCTCCAGCGCCAAGGCGAGGTTCACTACCTGGTGGCGGCCGACGAACGACGAGACGACCTTTGCGCCGTCGCTGGCTGCGCCAGGGTGGCGCCACGTGAACGAGGTCTCGTCCCATGCAAGGCGGATGTCCGAGCCCCAGAAAGCGACGCCGTACTGGGCGAGAGGCGCTCCGATTTCGGCCGCCCGCCGCGCTATCACCTCGGCAGGCCCGCCCTCGACGACGCCGGATAGTGCGGGCACCGTTGGCCGCAGAATGCCTGCCTTCTCTGCGGCGATCAGCTCCAAGGTGTTGCCGAGGACGGCCGTGTGATCGAGCGCCACCGACGTGATCACGCTGAGCGCAGGCTCGACCGCGTTAGTGGCGTCTAGGCGCCCGCCAAGTCCAACCTCGAGCACGGCGGTGCTCACCCCGGCCTCCGCGAAGCGCAGCAGCGCCACGGCCGTGATGACCTCGAAGAACGTGTTCTCGTTACGCTCGGCTGCCGGTCGCACCCGCCCGATGAGCTCGTCTAGCTCGGCGTCCGGCGTCGGAGCGCCGGAGACTTGAACGCGCTCGCCAACGTGCTGCAGGTGAGGGCTCGTGTACAGGCCCGTTACCTCGCCAGCTTCCACCAGGCTGGCGGAGATGGCGCGTGCCACGCTCCCCTTGCCGTTCGTGCCTGCCACCAACACGTTGCGCATGCCGGCCTGCGGTGCACCCAGATCTGCGAGGAGCGTCTTCATGGGCCCCAAACCCGGCTTGATCCCGAAGCGTTGCAGCGCGAAGAGCCAGTCGAGATGCGGGGTGGCCGCGACGTCAGGTGCGCTCATCGCACTCCTGCAACAGCCTCAGGTCAGGGTCAGCGTCAGCGTCGGCGGAGTGGTGACGTTCGACGAGGGAGATGACGCGCGCGAACGAGCCGCTGCCCCGTAGGAGTTCAGCGCCGTACGCCGCGTGGTGGGCGCGCGCCTGGCGTGCGCCAGCCAGGCCGCGTAGCCGCGGCGCACCGGGTGCGGCGGCCGCTTGCGGCAAGAGGTGGGTGAGGACGCGCCACCAGGCGCCCTGTGGGGTGCCTAGCTTGCCTACGTCGTGCAGCAACGCGGCCGTGATCAGCTCTGGGGCGGCCTGGGGCCTGCGGCGCAGCAGGCGCCGCGCAACCTCGACACCGTGCGCCCGTTCGTGCGCAGGCAGGCGCGTGAAGAGGGCGAACTCTCGGCCGCTAAGGTAAGTGCTAGCCCAGGCATCGTCCGGTCGCGCCAACGCTGGCACCGCTGCTAGCAGCGTGCGGTGGGCGGCGTTCAAGTACCAGACGGTTGGCTTGAGGCGCATACTCGAGCAAGTCTACGACCCACGTCTAGGCGCAGGCGGTATGCTGGCGCCGTTCCCGCCACGGCGGCCACAGGAGTGAATGGTGCCATCCCGTCCCGCCCGCAACCCGCGACTAATCTTCAACCTGCTCTTGCTGCTCACGCTACTAGCTGGCATCGCGTACGCCCAAGCGCCAGCAGAATCGGCAATACCGGGCGAAACGCCAACGATCCCCGCGCAAGAAGCCGCGACGCCTAACGCTGCGCCTGCGGACCCCGTTCCAGCAGAGGCCGACGCCGCCGTGAAAGCGTGGCTCGCAC
>JBIQMD010000238.1:0-3975 GCA_044463725.1 Truepera radiovictrix | reverse complement strand
ACGGGTTGCCCGACACGCGCCGCCGACGTATCATTACGCGCTGCCCGCCGCGCCGGACTGTTCTTCTGGCCGGCGCGCTGCGCAACGTGCGCCCGTAGCTCAGTTGGATAGAGCGGGGGACTCCTAAGCCCTAGGCCGCAGGTTCGACTCCTGCCGGGCGCACCACGTTTCTTCGCTCCGCCGCCTCTCAGTGGGGGAGCTTCGGGGGTAGTGCGGCCGTTGGCCGGTTCCGGTCGCCGCGGCGACCCAGGTGGTGACCCAAGTGAGAACGTCCTTGTTACGTTGCGCGCTCGCAGCGCTCCTCGTCTTGTCCTCGGCTGCTGCTGCCAACGACCTAATCGTGGGCGTCATCGCGACGCGCGAGAGCTCTGCCGGCGCCGCGCAGACGCTCGTGGCTACGTCTTGGGCCGCTCAACTGCGGGCCAGTGGTGGGATCTTCGGCCAGCCCGTGCGTTTGCTGCTTGGCGACGACGGTGGCAGTCCGGAAGCGGCCGTGACTCTAGCCCAAAGCCAGGTCGACGCCGGTGCGCTCGCCATCATCTGTTGCACGACGGCGCCCGCCACCGAAGCCGTGGTGCGGTTCGCAGAGACCGCAGGAGTGACGCTCCTGTCTCCCATCCCGTGGCCGGGGCCGAGCAACGCGAACTACTGGGCGTTCTCGCTGGCGCCGTCCGACACTGACGTTCTCTCAGCCATCGTGGCCGACGCCTACCGGCGCGGTCGCTCGAGCCTCGCTCTGCTGGCACCAGACACCGCCGACACCGCGGCCGCTGCCCGGGACTTGACGGCGCTCGGGGCGCTCGTCGGGATCAGGCTGGCTTCGGACACGCGCTATCCGGTTGGCCAGACCGAGTTGCGGCCAGACGCACTGCTCGTGGCGAGCACACGCCCAGGTGGCGTAGTCGTCTGGGGTACGGCGGCGGAGGTAGCCGCCAGCGCCAACGCACTGCAGCGCCGCGGCTACGAGGGCGCCGTGTACGGACGCACGGGTGTCTTGTATCCGGGTGAGGGAGCACTGCCCTGGCGCGCGGTCACCGACCTGCTCTTCGCCGTCGCCCCGGCAGTCGTGGCTACGCAAGGCAGCGCGGACGCCTACGTTCTACCTGGCGAACGCGAAGGCGGCGCCCTCGGCACTTGTGCCGAGGCGGCGCAACGCGACGCCGCCCGGCTCCGGACTGCCACGGCAGACACCACGCAAACGCTAACGGCCGCCCCCGTTCTCGGTGGGCTCGACCTAGTGGCTGCCGCCTTCGAGCAGCTCCTCGCCCTGCAGATCCCGCTCACGAACGAGGCGGTGGTTCGCCAGGCGCTGCGCGACACCCTCGTCGGCCTGCCGGTGCAGTGCAGCGGCGCAGGCGCCCTCGACCTTGAGGACGGACGAAGAAGCGCGGTGTTGCCACGTAGTCTAGCGATCGCCACGGCTACACCGACCGGTCTAGTAGCCAAGTAGCCTACGGCAAGCGGCAGCCAAATCGTTTGACCGACCAGTCTAGCTATCGGCGGAGTGAAGCGTCATCCGGCGCTAAGCGACCCGAAGAGTAGACTTACACCAATGACAGAGAGAACTCAGGCCCTAAAGTACGAGCTCGAGACGCTGGAGCGCAGCCTCTCGGACCCGGCGTTGTTGGCTGACGCCGCCGGGTACCGAAAGACGATGCAGCGCTACAGCGAGGTCAAGGAGATCGTCGACGCCGCCATCAGTGTGGAGCGCCTCGAAACCCAACTGGCCGACCTACAGGAGCTCCTCGACGACCCGGACCTCCGGGCAGAAGCCGAGAGCGAGGCGGAGCGCCTGACCGAAGCTTTGGACGAGCGCCGCGCCGAACTCGACCTCCTACTCACCCCCCGCGACCCATACGACTACAAGGACGTCATAGTGGAGATTCGGGCGGCCGCCGGCGGTGACGAGGCGTCACTGTTCGCCCGTGAGATGCTCGGCATGTACCTCAAGTACGCAGCCGACCTCGGTTATAAGACCGAGCTCCTCGACTCGCACGCGACCGAGGTAGGCGGCCTGGCGAAGGTCGCCCTCGCCGTGAACGGCAAGGGCGCCTACCGGGCGTTCAAGTTCGAGTCAGGCGTGCACCGCGTGCAACGCGTGCCAGCCACCGAGGCGCAGGGGCGCATTCACACGAGCACGGTTACGGTCGCGGTGCTGCCTGAGGCCGATGAAGTCGACGTGCACCTCTCCCCAAGCGACTACCGCGTAGACGTGTACCGCTCGAGCGGCCCAGGCGGCCAATCGGTGAACACCACGGACTCCGCCGTACGTGTAACGTTCCACCCCGGCCAGGAAGACGAGATCATCGTCACTTGCCAGGACGGCAAGTCGCAGATCAAGAACAAGGAGCGCGCCCTCACCGTCCTGCGGTCGCGCCTCTTGGAGCGCGAACGCGAGCGCGCGCAGAGCGAGGCGCGCGAGGCGCGGATCGTGCAGATCGGCACTGGCGACCGTTCGGAGCGCATCCGCACGTACAACTTTCCACAGTCACGAGTCACCGACCACCGCATCGATTTCACCACGCACGACCTAAGCGGCGTCCTCAGCGGTGACCTCGAGGAACTCACTGCTGCGCTCCAGACGGAAGAACAGACGCGCCTAGCGCTGGCAGCCGCCAAGGCCGGTGGCGACGACCTCGCCGGCCGGATCCGTGGCGCGGCGTGAGTTCGTCGTTGCCGCGGCCATCTTGCTCGACCCAATGGGTCGAGTGCTGCTCGTAGGCAACGACTGGCAAGGGCACGGACGCGTGCGCTACACCCTCCCGGGAGGGGTGGTTGAGCGCGGCGAGTCGACCCTGGACGCCCTCGGTCGCGAAGTGCGTGAGGAGACGGGCCTCGAGGTCACCTCCATCAAGCACCTCGCGTACGCCGTGCACGTCGAGGACAGGCGGCGCAACGACCGCGCCGTTTCGTTCGCGTTCGTCGCGGCATACGAGGGGCTGCTCAACCCGAAGGACCCAGATGGGTTCATTGTCGAGGCGCGCTTCTTCCCCGTCGAGGAAGTCGCCGCCATCGTTCCCATCCCTCCGCTGAGGGACCCGCTAGTGAACTACTTGCGCGAGCGCGTGCCTGGCAAGTTCTACGCCTTCGCTGGCTGGGACGGTCGTGCGGCGCGCGTGGTGTGAGCACATCGCCTCGGCTGGTTTGACGTTGCCCTTGAGCACGAGGGCGACGACAGCCTTGTCGTTCGCGATCGGGTGATCGAACGCGGCGCGCACGAGGCGCGCAGAGCCCTCGCGCGGGAGACCGGCCCGCAGCACGATGCGGCCTTCGTCCCGGACCTTGATGCGACGGTAGCTCAGGCTCTCCTCTGTCATGGACCCGCGGCGCCTGCGTGGGATCAGCTCGACCTGCCGGCCGGCGCTTTCTGGGGGCGCCCGGCAAGGAGCGACGGCGCGAGCCACGGCCGCCGCGCAGCGCCGGCCTAGGTGAGGGCAGCTCACCACGCACCTTGCGCGTCTCGGGCGGACCCCATGGGCCGGTAGAAAGCGTGAAGTGGCGGTAGATTGCGAGCAGATGGCAAGCCATCCCCTACCCCTGATTGCCCCACGGGAACTCGGAGCGCCCCTGCCGCGTTCCTTCTACGCACGCCCAGCTGACGAGGTCGCGCAGGCGCTACTTGGCGCGTACTGCGTTGCCCGCACCGACAGGGGTGAGAAAGTAGCCCGCATAGTCGAAGTCGAGGCCTACCTCGGCGAGGCCGACGCCGCCTGCCACGCAGCACGCGGACTCACGCCACGCACGCGCACCCTCTACGGTCCGCCGGGCACCGCCTACGTTTACCTCGTGTACGGCATGCACGAGCTGTTCAACGTCGTCTGCCAGCCGGCTGGCGAGCCACACGCCGTGCTCGTGCGCGCCGTCGAAGTCTGCTGGCCCAACGCGGCGCCAAGCGTAGCGGCTGGCCCAGGAAAGCTCACGAGGGCGCTCGGCATAACCCGGGAGCACGACGGCGCAGACTTGCTCACGGGCCCG
>JBIQMD010000237.1:0-3981 GCA_044463725.1 Truepera radiovictrix | reverse complement strand
TCGGCGCCGAACAGCGCCGGGCACTCGTGTGGGGCGCGTACCTACACGACATCGGCAAGGTCGCGGTACCAGACTCCATCCTCCTGAAGCCAGGGAAACTCACTGACGAAGAGTTCGACACCATCCGCCAGCACACGCTCTACGGCGTCGAGATGATCCGCGACATCGCCTTCCTGCCAACCGAAACTGTAGCGGTCGTGCGCAGCCACCACGAGCGTTGGGATAGCACAGGCTACCCAGATAACCTCGCCAGCGAGGAGATCCCGCTTCTCGCCAGGATGTTCAGCCTCGTCGACGTGTATGACGCCCTGACCAGCGAGCGGCCATACAAGCGCGCCTGGACGCACGCGGAGGCGACGACGGAACTCCAGAACCAGGCGGGCAAGCAGTTCGATCCGCAGCTCGTGCCGATGTTCCTTACCGCCCTCCCAGTAGCGCCGGTCTGATGGTCGTGGGGCACGGGCACTAACTAGCCCGCTATGGCGGTTGCACCTGTCACTCGTCTAAGTCGAGGAACCCGAAGGACCAGACGAGCCAGATCCACCAGCCCAGCAGCGGCCGGTACATGGCCGTTACGGCGAGGGCGCCGCTTGCCAGAAGCGTCCACTGCAGCGCCGGGAAGAAACCGAACAGCACGGCAAGGCCAACGCCCTCCAAAGCAACGAGCAGTACCGCGAGCATGCAACAGAGCACTCCAACACTGAGCCAGTTGCTGCCGTCGACGTCGAAGCGCATGCCGCATACCGGGCAGCGCTCGTGCGCGCTTAGCGGTCCGGCGAAGACCTTGCCGAGCACGCAGTTGGGACAGTCGCCTCTGAATGTGCAGCGCAGCATGAGGCGCAACTTGATCTCACGCCGCTCCCTTGGCCGGTGCACCTGCACGACTGATTGTAGATACGACATGCACCCGAGTCAGCAGCGCGGCGCACGGCGAACCTCTACGAGAGCCGGAGTTACAAGGACTTCGAGAACCGCTGCCTGAACATGGTGGAGACGCTGCGCAAGGCCATGAGCATGAACCCCTACCTCAGGGTGCACGTTGCCAACGGTTACTACGACCTCGCCACGCCATACTACGCCACGTTGCACACGTTCTCGCATGCGGGATTGGGGCCTCAGCAACGCGCGAACGTGAGCATGTCGTTCTATGAGGCGGGGCACATGATGTACGTGCACCGTGAGTCGCTGCTCAAGTTGAGAGATGAGCTCGCGAAGTTCATTCAAGGCGGCACGGTTGGGTAGCGGGCCTAGTCTTGCGGTTCACGCAGGCGCTCCTGGTGCTTGACGCGCGCGTCGAGGATCATCGGGATTATCAACGCCAGCGCCGCCACGATCAGGAGGCTAAGCGATAGTGGCCGTGAGAAGAAGACAGTGTAGTCGCCCTGACTTATCGCCAATGCGCGCCTGAACTGCTGCTCGGCCAATGGGCCAAGGATCATGCCGATGACGGCGGGCGCGACCGGGAAGCCGAAGCGCCGCATCAGGAAGCCGACGAAGCCGATGGCGTACAGCGTTATCAGGTCGACGACCGAGTTGCTGAGGCTATACACGCCGAGAGTTGCGAACAGCAAGATGCCAGCGTAGAGCAGCGGCCGCGGGATGGTGAGGAGCCTCACCCACATGCCGACCAGCGGTAGGTTGAGCACGAGCAGCATGGCGTTGCCGATGTAGAGGCTAGCGATGAGGCCCCACACCAGGCTGGGGGCGTTCTGGAAGAGGAGCGGTCCGGGCTGCAACCCGAACTGCTGGAAGGCCGCAAGCATGATGGCTGCAGTGGCGGATGTGGGGATGCCGAGCGTGAGCAGCGGGACGAGTACCCCGGCGGGGGCGGCGTTGTTCGCCGCCTCAGGTCCGGCTACCCCCTCGATGGCGCCTTTGCCGAACTCGTCCTTGTGCTTGCTTAGGCGCTTCTCGATGCTGTAGCTGAGGAATGTGGGGATCTCGGCGCCGCCGGCTGGCAGGCTGCCGAGCGGGAAACCGAGGAGCGTGCCGCGCAGCCACGGGCGCCAAGAGCGCGCCCACTCCTCGCGACTCATCCAGATAGAGCCCTTGATGGCCTGCACCTGCTGCTTCTCGCGGCGCTGGCGTGAGGCAACATAGAGCGTCTCGCCCACTGCGAAGAGGCCTACGGCCACCGTTATAACGCTGATGCCGTCCAGGAGTTCGAGGCTGCCGAGGGTGTAACGCGCCTGGCCGCTCTGCAGGTCGATGCCGACCATGCCGAGGCCGATGCCGAACAGCAGGCTGGTGAGGCCGCGCACGAGCGACGAGCCGAGGACCGCCGTTACGGTCGTGAACGCTAGCACCATGAGCGCGAAGTAGTCGGCCGGCCCGAATGCTAGGCCGAGCTTGACCATCACCGGCGCAACGAAGGTCAGCGCGACGGTGGCGATGGTGCCAGCCACGAACGAACCGATGGCGGCGGTGGCTAACGCCGCCGCTCCCCTCCCCCTGCGCGCCATCTGGTTACCTTCGATGGCGGTGATTATCGAGGCGGACTCGCCTGGGGTGTTGAGGAGGATCGAGGTCGTCGAGCCGCCGTACATGCCGCCGTAGTAGATGCCTGCGAACATGATGAAGCTGGCGACGGGGTCGAGGTTGAAGGTTACGGGCAGCAGGAGCGCGACCGTCAGCGCGGGCCCGATGCCGGGCAGGATGCCAACCATGGTGCCAAGCGTTACGCCGGCCAGCGCCCACAGCAGGTTCTGCCAAGTGAGGGCGATAGAGAAGCCGTGAAGCAGGGCGGTCAGTGTGTCCATGTGGCTCCCGGCGAGTTGGCGCCATAGGCGCCGGGGTAGTTTGTTGCTCGCCTCACAGCGGCAGAATGCCGGCGGGCAGCGTCAGGCCGAGGAGTTTCGTGAATGCCAGGTAGACGACGAGCGACAACGCAAAGCCGATGAGTATCGTCCTCACTGGGCGCCTGTCGCCGAAACCGATGGCGACTCCCCAGAACAACACGGTTGACGAGAGCACGAAGCCAGCTTGCTTGATCAGGAGCAAGTCGAGCACGAGCGCGGCACCGATGATGGCGAGGACCCTCCAGTCGGTGTCGGCCTCTGCGTCGGCGTCCTCCGTGTCTTCCGGTAGGCCGCGTTGGCCGCGCAGCGCCATGAACGCGAGCACCGCTCCACAAGCAAGCAGTGCGAGGGCGACACTGAACGGAAAGAAGCGCGGACCTACGCGCGCGTAACTTGGCAGCACCTTGATGATGGTGGCGCCGCGCAGGAAGAACGCGCCAAGGCCAAGGACTCCGAGGGCGACCAGCAGGTCGCCCCCGGAGATGCGGCTAGACTTCGAGGCGTTGTCGTCTGGCACTATGGTCAGTCGACGAGGCCGATGTCTCTGAGGATCTCGGTTACGCGTGCGTCCTCGTTCACGAGGTACTCGGCGAACTCGTCGCCACTCATGTACGCGCTCGTCCACCCGAACTGCTCGAGCTTCGCTGCCCACGCGTCACTGGCCACCATGGCGTCCATGGTGCTCACAAGTGCGTTCCTTGCCTCGTCGCTGATGCCTGGGGGAGCCACGACGCCACGCCAGTTGGCGAGGTCAAGGTCTACGCCTGCCTCGCGCATGGTTGGAGCGTCGATGCCCGCCTGCCGTTCAGGCGACGAAACGGCGAGAACCCGTAGGTCACCAGACTCGATCTGGCCAGCCCACTCCGAGTAGCCTGACACGCCTGCGGTGACTTGACCGCCGAGGATGGAGGCGAGCGCCTCGCCGCCGCCGGAGAAAGCGATGTAGTTGATGGCCTTCGGGTCGACGCCGACTGCCTTGGCGATCAGGCCGACCAGGATGTGGTCGGTGCCGCCCGCCGAGCCGCCGCCCCATGACACCGCGCCGGGGTTGGCCTTGAGTGCATCCACCAGGTCAGATAGCGTCTGCAGTGGCGAGTTGGCGGGCACCACGATGACCTCGTACTCGGCCGTCAGGCGCGCGATCGGCGTGGTTTGCGCCAGCGTGACAGGGGCGTCGTTGCTG